>JAHJIQ010000083.1 GCA_018823285.1 Pseudomonadota bacterium | reverse complement strand
TGTAAGTCTCGCAGTCAAGCTCCCTTTTGCCCTTGCACTCAACGTCTGATTGCCGACCAGACTGAGGGAACCTTTGGGCGCCTCCGTTACATTTTGGGAGGCCACCACCCCAGTGAAACTGCCCGCCAGGCACTGTTCCTGATCCGGATAACGGACCGAGGTTAGAAGCTCAACATATCAAGGGTGGTATTTCAAGGTTGACTCCACAACGGCTAGCGCCGCTGCTTCCAAGTCTCCCACCTATCCTACACATGAGATGCCAAACTCCAATGCCAAGCTGCAGTAAAGGTCCCGGGGTCTTTCCGTCCTGTCGCAGGTAGTGAGCATCTTTACTCACACTGCAATTTCGCCGAGTCCGTGGTTGAGACAGCGCCCAAGTCGTTACGCCATTCGTGCAGGTCGGAACTTACCCGACAAGGAATTTCGCTACCTTAGGACGGTTATAGTTACCGCCGCCGTTTACCGGGGCTTAGGTTCAAAGCTTCGCTGCAAGCAGCTAACCTCTCCCCTTAACCTTCCGGCACCGGGCAGGCGTCAGAGCGTATACGTCGTCTTGCGACTTAGCACGCTCCTGTGTTTTTAGTAAACAGTCGCTTGGGCCGAGTCACTGCGGCCCCCTCAGGCTCGAGAGAGAGAATCTCTCTCACCTTAACGGGGCGCCCCTTCTCCCTAAGTTACGGGGCCATTTTGCCGAGTTCCTTAACCACGGTTCTCTCGATCGCCTTAGTATTCTCTACCTGTCCACCTGTGTCGGTTTGGGGTACGGGCACCATGTGAACTCGCTAGAAGTTGTTTCTCGGCGGCATGGGCGTTCAGCAGCTTCTCCTTAAAGCGGATCGGCGTCACGCCTCAGGCTTCGTGAGGTCCGGATTTGCCTAGACCTCGCCCTACACGCTTGCCCCAGGTCAACCAACGCCTGGGTCTGCTTACCCTTCCGCGTCACTCCATTGCTCACCTACTACCAGTTGGGTCGGTAGGCCCCGAAGGGCTTTCCTTAGCAAACCGGGTTCGGTCTGGACGCGCACATGGTGGTACTGGAATATCAACCAGTTGTCCATCGACTACGCCTTGCGGCCTCGCCTTAGGTCCCGACTAACCCTGGGCGGACGAGCCTTCCCCAGGAACCCTTGGACTTTCGGCGGGGGAGATTCTCACTCCCCTCTCGCTACTCATGCCGGCATTCTCGCTCGTACGGCCTCCACGGCTGGCTTCCGCCGCCGCTTCGTGGGCCGTACGACGCTCCCCTACCAAACACAGCGCCTGGATCTGAGATCCGAAGACCCCAGATCGGGTTAATGCTGTGATTCCGCAGCTTCGGTACTGGACTTGAGCCCCGTTACATTTTCCGCGCAGAGTCACTCGACCAGTGAGCTGTTACGCACTCTTTAAAGGGTGGCTGCTTCTAAGCCAACCTCCTGGCTGTTTGTGCGACTCCACATCGTTCCCCACTTAGTCCAGATTTTGGGACCTTAGCTGGCGGTCTGGGCTGTTTCCCTTTCGACCAGTGAAGCTCATCCCCCACGGTCTGACTGCCGTACTTAGCACTATGAGATTCGGAGTTTGACTGGGGTTGGTAAGCTTGTTGGCCCCCTAGCCCAATCAGTGCTCTACCCCCATAGTGGAACATACAACGCTAGCCCTAAAGCTATTTCGGGGAGAACCAGCTATCGCCGAGTTTGATTGGCCTTTCACCCCTATCCACAGGTCATCCCCCAAGTTTTCAACCTTGGTGGGTTCGGGCCTCCACGAGGTCTTACCCCCGATTCACCCTGCCCATGGATAGATCACTCGGCTTCGGGTCTAGGGCACGCGACTGAACGCCCTGTTCAGACTCGCTTTCGCTGCGGCTCCGGCTTACGCCTTAACCTTGCCACGTACCACTAACTCGCCGGCTCATTCTTCAAAAGGCAGGCCGTCAGATCTCCGAAGAGATCCTCCGACTGCTTGTAGGTCTACGGTTTCAGGTTCTATTTCACTCCCCTCACCGGGGTGCTTTTCACCTTTCCCTCACGGTACTAGTTCGCTATCGGTCGCCAGGTAGTACTTAGCCTTGCGAGGTGGTCCTCGCAGATTCACACGGGATTTCACGTGCCCCGTGCTACTTGGGAACACCACTGGGAGATTCAGTGCGCTTTCGCTTACAGGGCTGTTACCTTCTATGGCCTACCGTTCCAGATAGGTTCAGCTAGCACCTGATTTTGTAACTCCCTGACGGTTCCGGTGTCCCGTCAAGTGGGTCCCACGACCCCGATGTGGCAACGCCACCGGGCTATCACACCACATCGGTTTAGGCTCTTCCCGTTTCGCTCGCCGCTACTCAGGGAGTCGCTGTTGCTTTCTATTCCTCGGGGTACTGAGATGTTTCAATTCCCCCGGTTACCTCTATCGGCCCTATGTGTTCAGACCGAAGTGACTGGGCATTACCCCAGCCGGGTTTCCCCATTCGGACATCCCCGGGTCAGCGCTTGCTTGGCAGCTCACCGAGGCTTATCGCAGCCTGCCACGTCCTTCATAGGCTCCTGACGCCAAGGCATCCACCGTAGACCCTTAGTAGCTTGGATCATAATGAATACAAAGACGATTGTGCTCGCTATGCAGTTCTCAAGGTGCCGGAGAGGAATCCGGGACGAGTCCCGACTCCCTCACGACTGAACAGTGTGCCCACGCCGGAGGATCCGCCGGCCGTGGCTCGAGGCCACTGACGCCTTTGGCGCCTTGCCGGCATGAGTAGCCAGTCCATTGACTAGGAAGCTAGAGACCTGACGGCCTCGTGTTGCTCCTTAGAAAGGAGGTGATCCAGCCGCACGTTCCCGTACGGCTACCTTGTTACGACTTCATCCCAATCGCCGACCCCACCTTCGGCAGCTCCCTCCCAAAAGGGTTAGGCCACTGACTTCGGGTGTTGCCGACTTTCGTGATGTGACGGGCGGTGTGTACAAGGCCCGAGAACGTATTCACCGTGGCATTGCTGATCCACGATTACTAGCGACTCCGGCTTCATGGAGTCGAGTTGCAGACTCCAATCCGAACTGAGACAGGCTTTAGGGGATTGGCTCACCCTCGCGGGATCGCAGCCCATTGTACCTGCCATTGTAGCATGCGTGCAGCCCTAGGCATAAGGGGCATGATGACCTGACGTCGTCCCCGCCTTCCTCCGAGTTGTCCCCGGCAGTCTCCTATGAGTCCCCGGCATTATCCGCTGGCAACATAGGACAAGGGTTGCGCTCGTTGCGGGACTTAACCCAACATCTCACGACACGAGCTGACGACGGCCATGCACCACCTGTCACGGACGCTTACGCACACTGTATTTCTACAGCTTTTCCCGTGATGTCAAGCCTAGGTAAGGTTCTTCGGGTTGCATCGAATTAAGCCGCATGCTCCGCCGCTTGTGCGGGCCCCCGTCAATTCCTTTGAGTTTTAGCCTTGCGACCGTACTCCCCAGGCGGGGCACTTAATGCGTTAGCTGCGGCACGGCAGACGTCAATGAGTCCGCCACACCTAGTGCCCAACGTTTACAGCTAGGACTACCAGGGTATCTAATCCTGTTTGCTCCCCTAGCTTTCGCTCCTCAGCGTCGGTATCGGCCCAGAGAGCCGCCTTCGCTACTGGTGTTCCTCCCGATATCTGCGCATTTCACCGCTACACCGGGAATTCCACTCTCCTCTACCGAACCCTAGCCACAGCAGTTTCGATCGGCGTCCCGGGGTTGAGCCCCGGATTTTCACGACCGACTTACTGAGCCGCCTACGAGCTCTTTACGCCCAATAAATCCGGACAACGCTTGACCCCTACGTATTACCGCGGCTGCTGGCACGTAGTTGGCCGGGTCTTCTTCTGGAGGTACCGTCACTTTCGCTTCTTCCCTCCTGAAAGAGGTTTACAACCCGAAGGCCTTCATCCCTCACGCGGCGTCGCTGCATCAGGCTTTCGCCCATTGTGCAATATTCCCTGCTGCTGCCTCCCGTAGGAGTCTGGGCCGTGTCTCAGTCCCAGTGTGGCTGATCGTCCTCTCAGACCAGCTACCCGTCGTCGCCTTGGTGAGCCGTTACCTCACCAACAAGCTGATAGGCCGCGAGACCATCCCGGAGCAGCGGACCATTTCCTCAATCCG
>JAHJIQ010000082.1 GCA_018823285.1 Pseudomonadota bacterium | reverse complement strand
CCCGCACGGGCCATGGCAGCGCTGACGGCGCTGTGCCGGGCACCGAGTGGGCCGCAGCCGGGCGGCATGGTGGTCGTGCTCGACTACGAGCGGCACCGCGACGAGGCCATGCGCGAGCAGCATGCCGACCTGTGGCTCGGCTTCGAGCCCGCCGAGATCGAGGCGCTGGCGCGCGACGCCGGCTTGAGTGACATCCACCGCGCACGGATACCGACGACCTGGTGCGGGCAAGGCCCCGACCGTCACCTGCGCTGGCAGCTCCTCAGCGCCCGTAGAGGCGCCGACAAACCCTCGCGACGGAAGCGCTGAGCGCCACCAGCAAGAACACCCCGAACACCCCCGGGCCGGCCGGCCGCCGTGCCCACAACCAACCGAGGCAGCACATGAAAGCCACCCGCAAGAACCACCAGGTCAAGGACCTCTCGCTAGCCGAGTGGGGCCGCAAGGAGATCTGCCTGGCCGAGAAGGAGATGCCAGGCCTGATGGCGCTGCGCGAACGGTACGGCGTGAGCAAGCCGCTCGCCGGCGCGAAGATCATGGGCTCGCTGCACATGACGGTGCAGACGGCGGTGCTGATCGAGACCCTGGTGGATCTGGGTGCGGACGTGCGCTGGTGCAGCTGCAACATCTTCAGCACCCAGGACCACGCGGCCGCGGCGGTGGCAGTGGGACGCGACGGCTCGCCCGAGCGCCCGAGCGGTGTGGCGGTGTTCGCCTGGAAAGGCGAGTCGCTCGCGGAGTACTGGTGGTGCACCAACGAGGCGCTGACCTGGCCAGACGGCAGTGGCCCGGCCCTCATCGTCGACGACGGCGGCGACGCCACGTTGCTGGTCCACAAAGGCCATGAGTTCGAGCGCGCCGGCGCCATCCCGGCCTTCGACCCAACGTGCGAGCCGGACGAGTGGGGAAGCGTGCTGCAGACGCTACGCGACATCCAGGCGCGTCAGCCGGGCCGCTGGCAACCGCTGGCCAAGGCCATCGTCGGGGTGAGCGAAGAGACCACCACCGGGGTGCACCGGCTCTACGAGATGGAGAAGAAGGGCGAGCTGCTGTTCCCGGCGATCAACGTGAACGACTCGGTCACCAAGAGCAAGTTCGACAACATCTACGGCTGCCGCCACTCGCTCATCGACGGGCTCAACCGCGCCTCGGACGTGATGATCGGCGGCAAGGTGGCGGTGGTGTGCGGCTACGGCGAGGTGGGCAAGGGCTGCGCCCAGGCGTTGCGTGGTCAGGGCTGCCGGGTAGTCGTGACCGAGATCGATCCCATCTGCGCGCTGCAGGCAGCCATGGAGGGCTTCGAGGTCGGCACCGTCGAGGACCACCTCGGCACCGCAGACATCTTCGTGACCGCCACCGGCAATCGCGACGTGATCACCGCCGCGCAAATGGCACGCATGAAGGACCAGGCCATCGTCGGCAACATCGGCCACTTCGACAACGAGATCGACATGGCCGGGCTGGCCAAGGTCCCGGGCGTGAGAAAGAACCCCATCAAGCCGCAGTACGACGAGTGGATCTTCCCCGATGGTCACTCCGTGCTGATGCTCGCCGAAGGGCGGTTGCTCAACCTCGGCTGCGCCACCGGTCACCCGAGCTTCGTGATGAGCAGCTCGTTCACCAATCAGGTGCTCGCCCAGCTGGAGCTGTGGCAGAAGGCCGGCACCTACGACAACCAGGTGTACCTGCTGCCCAAGCGGCTCGACGAGGAGGTGGCGCGGCTGCACCTCGCCAAGCTGGGCGTCAGGCTCACCCGTCTGAGCGAAGAGCAAGCCAGCTACCTGGGCATACCCATCGACGGGCCGTTCAAGCGTGACGACTACCGATACTGAGCAAGAGGGGGACGACGAGCCCCCGAGTCCCGGGCCAGCACCTGCCGCGAGCAGCGGAACCGAGCACGGTCGCGTCGGCACGTGGCGTCGATTCGCGTCGAGGGCTCGCGGCTACGTGCCTTTCAGCCGGTCGGAGAACGTCGGCGCCCTGCTGCAAGCAATCGGGGTGGGGCTCGGCGGCGGCGTGGGCGCCATCGTGTTCCGCTGGCTGATCGCATCGGTCAACCGCGTGGCCTTCGCTGGTGGGGATCGGCTGCTCGCACCCGTGCTCGGCAGCCCCTTCGTGGTGCTGCTGCCGATCGTAGGCCTGGTCCTGGTCTCGAACATCGTGCGCCGCTGGGCGCCCGAAGCGCAGGGTCACGGCGTGCCCGAGGT
>JAHJIQ010000081.1 GCA_018823285.1 Pseudomonadota bacterium | reverse complement strand
GGGCAATTAGTTTATCCGGAAGAGGCTATCAGCCGCTTGTGACCGGGACGTTCGGTGGATCCGGTTATCTGCCGGCCACGGCCGATTACGACGGCGACGGGTTAGCCGATCCGGCAATATATGCTCCCGGCACTGCTCATTTGCAAGTTTTGTTTTCAGGCTCGCTGGCTACACAGGGGTGTTATACCTGGTGTGACGGTTTTCTGGGCAGCGTAGGGGGCATACCCGTTCCGGCGGATTATGACGGCGACGGACTGGCTGATCCGGCCGTGTATCATCAGGACACCCCTTCGACGGGCTCAGGGCAGGCAGGTCTCTGGGAATTATTTCCATCGGCTAATGAGTATCGGTTAGTCTGGGGCCTCTTCGGCGGCCCGGAATGCCAGCCGGTGCTGTAATAAACGGCAATTGCTGTTCAGGTGCTCATTGCTGGAATATATTCAGGTTTCAACGAAGTTCTGAAAACATAAAAAGGGACTCTGACCTAACAAGTTAGAGTCCCTTTTTTTTCCTCTTTTCCCCTTGCCCAATTTGCACACGGCAGTTACCAACTCCAAGGTTTTGGCATCAAGGCGGTGCAAATTCAGTCAATCCGCAGTTCCAAGAGCAGTCTGGGAGCCCCGAAGGAATAAACGGGGGATGAAAACAACTGTGGCGGGAAGACCCCGGCTTCGTTCGTCGGCTGACGAACTACGCCGGGCAATTTCCGCCTGCTGGCGAAAATTGGTAGAGGCTGGGGGGCTCGAACCCCCGACCCGCTGATTAAGAGTCAGTAAACAAAAATATTACACGACCTAAAATATCTCGTAAACCCCTGCAAATCCAAGGTATATCATTGTTTATTCAAAAGTCAGGACTGCAACATCGTGCAACATTATGCAGACTAAATCCACTTCGGAGCCCCGCAAGAGCCCCGAAGATATGACTTTTGCCCCATAATTTCATCATAAGTCAAGCATTGGGTCATATGCAAAACTATACCAGGACAATAATCACCTCGGCATTGAAACTTGACGGCAATTATTCCCCAGAACAGATTTGCACGGCGTTAAAACTGATAGATGGGCACAAACCAGATGACCGAAACCCGCCACTGCTGTTGAAGCAGGCTGAAGTCGCTCGGCTGTTATCGGTAAGTGGTATGAGCGTGTGGCGACTTGTGCGTGAAGGTGTTTTGCCAAAGGTGATGATTAAAGGGTCGCCAAGATATAGGCGGTCAGATATTGTCAATTTAATTGCCAAGGGGACATAATTCCGAGCCCCCATTATTCCCCGCCCATTATTCCATCCCCAATATTATTGTCGCCAAACCTCTTGAACCATTTTGGGCAGAAATATTCTCACTATGCCATCTGAAATCGCTATTATACTTTAATGGTTTTCGGCGTTGACTTGTGCTGGGGCAGGTATAGCATTAAACCCAACAATGTATTGGTCGTGGGCAACGGAGAGTATAACCCACTACCTGCCGAGATTAGCGATGAAGTAGAACAGCCAACAGGAAGTTGCGTCATAATAACAAGTCGGGGAGAATGAATGAACGACCAAGTTGAACAGGAATTTCGTGAATTAACTGATTGGGTCCGATTGCGTCGCATTGAAAATATTTCACAGACAAGGTCATTTTTCCATCAGGTCCTAATACTGGCAGGCGCAATCGCAACCTTCCTGATGCCTGCCTATATGATGGCACAGTTAACGCCCTTTCAACACGCTTTTATAGCCTTGGCTTTGTGCTGTCTTCTGATAGCAATCCTTTTCGGGGTCATATCGTTATCTTATGTCCTTGGCAAGGAAACTCGTGAGCTCACGCAACGACAGGAAGGGCTGGAGAAAAAAGACATTCAACTGCTCGCCAAGATCAAAAAAGAACAGGAAAAACAGAAGCCTTATGCTTCACCATTTGATGCTCCCGCAATAATATTGCTATCATTGTTTGTGCTTGGGATTCTATCGCTTATGGTCGGAATTGCAATTGGTGTCAAGGGATTATAAACAAGCAGGCAGGAATCGTTGTCGTTAGAACAGAACGCATTAGGATTTGATGAAGAAATTCTTTGTTCTAAAAATCGGTGCAAAGGATGCCTTAACATCTTTCCGCAAGAAGGGACATCTGTACGCAAACACACTGTCCTACTTCTCAAAACTGGAAAACGACCCAGACCGATCGGACTCGTTTGAAACGAAAGATATGTTCCACGACCCAAAGGGCTGGCGAATAACATATCCATCTTCCAAAACTAACAGCATTGTCACGCTGGATGACTCCAACATCGAAACAATGGCAACGGGGACATTGCGCTATGACCTGCTGAATGTATATTGTATGTATGCCATCTCGCTTGACGACTTCCCCGTCATCCCGCCCATTGACAAAAGAGTGCTGGGGTTCGGTGGTCATTGTGTTCTCGTGCTCAACCTTGCCACTTTCATTGATAGAATCAAGCGCTCTTGCCAAGAACACAACATTGCCTGTCGTTATGGCGTTGTGAAATACTTCTGCACAAAGACATACCGTGGAAATAGGACTCCATTTCAGAAGCCCGATAATTTCGCATATCAAAGCGAGTACCGCTTCGTCTTTGCCCCATCCCCGCCAAAAAATCCTTTTGAACTCTTCATAGGGGATATATCAGACATAACAACGCAAGTATCAAGTAGCGCCGACCTGCTAAATATCACATTCGCACAGGAAGAGCACTAACCAGCAGGCTACCTTCTCTTCTTGAGTCCCCTCTTGCCCCGCCAATCCCCGTTTGACCCCCGTTTTTGTTGTCTTTAGGCTTGACTTATTGCCCGATTTCTGTTATAAAACGCATAAGATGGCAGTGAAGGACCGATGATTATTGAGTGGAATATTTCAATTGAACAGGGGGTGGATTATTTTCAGTCTCTTTCCAAGTCAATGGGAGTTGCCTGTCCCCAGAAGACAGAAGCCCATTAAAAGCCTGTCCGACTATCATTTTCCCCCGCAACCCGTAACGGCAAAGATACCAAGACCTGTTCCATCACCAGTTAAAGCCTCGGTAAAATACGGAATTCCTGCCTGCGAAATGCTGAAGCCAGGCGAGGAAGTGGACACCAGCGAAGTGGACAGAATGTTGGCGGAAATGGACAATCCTTCCCAAGATACAAAAGCCCAGCAAATATTTCAAATGGTAGAGGTCATCACGCAAAATATAGACAAAAGCATTAATATTCTCAAAGAAAACCCCGCCGAAGAAGGGGGTGCTGTTATTAAAGAAGAACTGTTGAGGCTGTTGCAAATGTTTTCAAAATACAGTCACGCTCTTGAAAATTATATCAAGGAGCAAACGCCTTCATCTTTTTAATGGCATTTTTCCTTTTGGGCTCAATCTTCCTCGGGCTTTTTTGGATTTTAGTGTTCTGGGTAGCAAGTTTCATAATTTATTCAATCGCCTGCCTTTTATCGCTGTTTTCCGTCTATTGGGACATCAGCGGGGACAATTGTGTTTGGCTCTTATTCGTTGTAGTTATTTTATTGAGTCTCTGGGTCTTCAGTATTGACGGCTCCAACATCGGTTTTTCTATCTTTTTTTTCCTGACTGGCAGTTTTATGCTCTTCAGAACCGCTTCAATTTTCCGAATCGGGACTGCTTCATTTTATTAAAAATGCTTTAGGCTCCTGGCGGCGCAATCAAATCGTGCCCATTAAACGGCATCGGAATCAATATGACAGGGCATTAAGTGGGTATTATTTAGCCTGTTTAGAGCTAGGAATTTATACTGAACTACCCCTTTTTGACAGATTTGCGTTGTCGTTTTTAAAAATATTTTGGAATTTGTAATACGAATTGAATAAATAAACCACCTGCTAAATGCGTGTCCGTATATCGGGATGACGACTTATGCCGACGACTGAAACAGCGGAGAGGGAGGCAAAAAAGGATCTGGGCGATTTAGACGGCGGTTTTTTCCGTTCCTTGAATCGGATATTATCGAAGCGGATACCCATTAAGATTATTTCCGCAGGGGATATTGAAGGCGACATCCAGTTTTCGGTAAATTATCGTTTGGATTTGGGCATCACTCTCCAGGATTTATCTCACCAAATTTACAAAAAGCATTCTTTTGCGGATTTTTTTGGCGAATTGCTCATCCTTCTTAATTGGGATGTGTTCGTTAAATTGGCGGAAAAAAAGAATTATGACTCTTTGGCAAGGGCGTACCGTCATAAACAGTTTGGATTTATGACTAAAGGGGATAATCTTCTATTTCAATTTCACATCGAATTAATTCATCGGCTTTTGAACGAATTTATTTCAAAAGAAATTAGCGATGATGTTGCCAAGACACCAGCTGCTACCCAAATAAAGGTAAGGCGATGCGAAGAGCACGAAAATATTACTGAATATGTCACGCAAAATAACAACTTGCGATTAATAGTGACAAAAACAGACTTGTTAAAATTTCAACTGGAAAAATCAATGGAAACCATCTTGGCTCATTACGGCGTGAAGGGGAAGGATGTGTCCATAACCAACAATATGTTCAGTTTTCAGGTTGATGTCTCTGATAAGGGCGAAGACAAATGAGCCAGAAAACACTAGACCTGATTGGTTGGGTTAAATATCTGGAAAGGTCTGCCCACGGAATGATTCTAGACGACAATTTATTGAAGAAAGCCCCACCGTTGTTCAGAAAATGCGAAGCCCTGGCAACAAAAAAGGATGGGCTACATTATGATTGCGACAAGGGAGCATTCACATTAATGGCGACTTTATTTAGTGACTGCTTGTGCCATCAGTTTAACCTGGTGGAACTTTTGTTTCTGGAATACTTCCCTCCGATGTCGCCCCGATGGAATCTGCACAAGCCGTTATGGACATATCGGTTCTTGATGTATCAGCGATTTCAGCTGGGGGACGGGAAAATCAAACAGCTCTGTGACCAACTGGAGAGCAGAATTCAGTCGGGAAAAATACTAACGGTGCAGTCACGAGTCTATGAAGAATGGTTGAGAGCGGAAGATTGACGAACTCTTGTTAAAAGAATTGGAGGAGTAATGCCTTTGCCTACAACCGTAGACGCTGTTAAAGCCATTTTGAGAGCCGACCCAACCGTGACGCCCAACGACCGAGCCGTGATAATTGCAAGTGTCCGCAATCACGGCAGGCAGGCAACACAGCCCAAACCAGTGGAGCAGCAGGAAACACGCATTCTCCGTCGGGCTGAGGTAGCACGGCGGCTGGGACGTTCAGTTAGAACTATTGATAAAATGGTGTGTGAGTGGTCCCTTTTTCGTTGGCCGCCGCCAGTTCTACTGGAATTTTACCCAACACCTTGCCACCAGATGCCACTTGAACGGCTAAATCAAGGACCGCCCAGCTCTTTCCCGTCTTCGGCTTCCCGCACAAGATGGTCAGCCCTTCTGGAATCAAGGCGGGAACAATCCACTTTATGGGAGCGAATTGGGTGGAGCAGATTTCCACGGCTGTCAGGAATTTAGGAACGACAATAGTATGAGAAGTAGTAGTAAGTTCTGTTTTCCGCTCATCATAGCCAGGTTCATAAAGTGAACGATAATCCTTCCAAGTGCGATTTGTGCAGGTGTTATGCTGGCATTTAAAGCCCACGGCACCGCTGGCAAACTGGAATATGCAACTGTCGCCTGGCTTGTCCCCGCTCCCGTGCTGTTGACCCCAAGGACAGGATTGAAGCTCGTGAATGGTCATAGAGCCTTTGTTTTTGACAGCTTTTATCTGAAGACTATGTTTTGAAATGAAATCCTGAAGGTTAAAGCCCGATGTCGGGGAGTCTACGACAACCTGAGTTCAGCGGTGAAAAAACTAGTGGGCTTGAGGAATGAGCGGAAACTGACGGACCGTTTTCTCGCCATGTCCAGCCACTATATTTTCGAACCCTGTTTTGCCCGTCCCGGCGAAGGGCACGACAAAGGGGGAGTGGAAGGCCGAGGGAAAACCATCCGGCTTCAGCATCTGACGCCGATTCTGGATGGCAAGAATCTTGGAGAGCTTTCGGAAAGAGCCCTGGCGGAGGTGGACCGGCAGTGGACGGGGAAGGTGCTGAAGGATGGACGCCGGTGCGTGGATCTCTTCCAGGATGACCGGGCGCGGTTGCGCTGCTTGCCGCTTGTACCGTTCGAAGCCCGAGCGACGCATCCGGCGTCGGTGAGCAATAGTTCGACTGTGACAGTAAACGGGGCAGTGTATTCGTTGCCCGAGCAATGGGCGCGACTGGACGTTATGGCGTACGTAGGTCCGGATGACATTCGGTTTGCATGCCGCGGGGAAACGGTGATGCGCGAGCGTTTATTGCCCGGCCACAAGAAGATTCGCTACCGTGATTATCTGGGGGCATTATCGCACAAGCCGCAAGCGGTGCGGCAGGTGGCGCCAGAGCTGGTGGGAGAGCTTGGCGAGCCGTACGGACCGCTCTGGGCACTGCTGGTGCAGACACATGGGGAACGGCAGGGTGCCCGACATCTGGCCGGCATTCTGGGTGCAATCCGGGAACATGGCGAGGAACGCGTGAAGGCGGCGTTGGCAGAAGCGCTGGCGGAGGGTCGGTGCAATCTACTGGCCTTGCGGCGGTTTATTCCGGCGGCGGAAGTGCTGGCGGACGCACGTGTGCCGGAAGGGTTGCGCAACATTCAAATCGAAGCAGCCCAGGCATCCGATTATGACGTGTTGCTTGTGAACGGAGGTGGGCTATGAGCGACTCCGTTCTTTCGGCGGTGATCCAGGGACACAGCCGTGTGTTGCGTTTGCCGACAATGGCCCGGCAGTTCGAGGCGGTGGCCCGGCGGGCGCGCGATGGCACTTGGGCGTATGAAGAGTTTTTGCGCGAACTGCTGGAAGTGGAAGTGCTAACCCGGCAGGAGAATGCGGCCAAGCGGTATCTGAAGCAGGCAGGGTTCCCAGACATCAAGACGTTCGACCAGATCGACTGGGAGGCATTGCAGGGGGTGTCTCGTCCGAAGCTTCAGGAACTGGCCAGCGGAAGGTTTATCGAGAAAGCGGAGGACGTGGTCATCGCTGGCCCGATCGGAACTTGCAAGACACACCTGGCCATCGCGCTGGGCGTGGAGGCAACACGGCGGCGGTTTCCCGTGCTCTTCCGCAAGGCGGCCGAACTGGTACGTGAATTGATGGAAGCCCGTGACGAACGTACCCTCGGCCGGATGCATCGGCGCTATCAGAAAGTCCAGCTTTTGGTGGTAGACGAACTGGGTTTTGTCCCGTTCAAGCGTGATGGCGGCGAATTGCTTTTCAACCTGCTGGCCGAGCGCCACGAACGGCGCTCCACCCTGGTAACCACGAACCTGGCCTTCAGTGAATGGGTCCAGGTGTTCGGGGACGAGAAGCTGACGACTGCCTTACTGGATCGCCTGGCGCATCACGCGCACATCCTGACAACCAAGGGCAAATCGTATCGCACCGGCCGAGGCAAGCGGCTCGATGGAAAGGAGGGGGACAACACGCGGGACAAAGCGCCGCTGCCCGGAGGCAGCGCCCCCACCGCTACGCGGCAGGCTACATAAGGGTCCCTTAAAAACAAGGGGGAGGAGAGGAGAAGAGAAGAAAGAAAAGCACCGGAAACAACACAAGAACAGGAAGCGAAAGACTCGGCCCCCGAGGGCAACCTGTAAAACAAGGGAAAAGAAAATCCCTTGCCGGACACCAACCGAAACGATAGGGTATCAACCGCTACAGGTGGTCCCTTTTTGGATGGCCGGAGTGGTCCCTTTTTCGTTGGCCGCCGCCAAGAACAAGGCGAAGTCTTATATTTAGCGTTGGAAGATGGCAAACGCAGGCTTCAAAACCGCCTTAATATTTTATTGGGCAAAAATCAGCCACCTGCAAAACTGCACTTGGTTGACGCTACTTCAGGCTGGAAAATACTCAATCAGGGCGGTCTGGATATGCTTAAGAAAACGATTACGGATTATCCAAACCTTAAATTGATAGCAATAGACACCCTGCAAAAAATAAAACCAACGGGATCTCGGCAAAACAACGCCTACGAAAACGACTACAAGGCTATAGGCGACCTGCAAAAGCTGGCAATTGAAAAGAACATTGGAATTATCCTTATTCACCACCTGCGGAAGTCTATCTCCAGGGACGGGGACATATTTGATGAGATTTCGGGTTCCCTAGGCTTGTCGGGATCATCGGACACAATAATGGTCATCAAGCGAAAAAGAAACTCGGATGACGCCGTTCTTGCCGTTTCTGGACGGGATATTCTTGAGCGGGAGCTGGCAATGCATTTTGATAATACCGTTTGTAAATGGTCTATTGTCGGGGATGCCAAGGATACCTGTATTACAATGGAACGCCTGGAAATACTAGATGTATTGCGGGAAACAACGGGAACGCTTGACGCCCAGGAAATTCACGGCGGGCTGGAACAAAGGGGTATCAGCAAATCACCAGCAACCGTGAGATGGTTGTTGCGACAGATGGTGGAAGCGGGGGAGATTGAAAATCCCGCCAAGGGGAAATACTGTATTACAAATGCCGTTCCAACCAACAAACCAACAAGCAAACAAGAAGGACTGTTTCCCGACAACCATAGCGGTTTGAACAAACAAACCAACAAACAAACAAACCAACAAACAAACAAGTGTGATGATGAACACGATGATTTGTTATTAGAACCCAAATCCAGCTTGTCTTCAGAGTTGCCGTTCTAAAATTATGTTTGTTTGTTGGTGCTGTTGGTGCATATGCTAAAAGCTTTCGGTCCGCCTGACCTTATTCCCCTCCTTGGCTTAACCCGCCATATCTGCATCACTTGCCCAACAGAACACCCTCTAAAATAGGCTACAGCAGAGGTAGTCTATTCGCCAATGGTAATCTACCCCCTTTTTTGAATGGCGTGGGGGGATTTGGCAAGGCAGAAACAGTCGGTTGCCCCGCCAATTATGACCACATGGGCATAATTAGCCTTAACCATAGCCGTTTTGCATAGCGGCGTCACGAACGGTTGCCACTGTCAAGGGTTCATTGCCGTCATATATTGGGGAGAGAATTTTCAGGATGCTACGAAAATTCAACTGCCCGGCCCGAACCAATTCTTCTACAGCCTTCTCGTCTTTTATGAGTATGTTTAACCGTTTCAGCACACCTTCCTTCAACCAGGCGACCAGTTCGGGGAGCAGGGGTGGCATTACCGGCATCTCAAGGAGGCGCTGGCGCAAGGGCTTGTCTATTTTTGAGGCGTCCATAATTGTGACTATTAGCGTCCCCTTCGGCCACCGCTCGTCAAGGCTGGCACGAACCATCCGCTGCTGTTTTTGGGGCAGGTTGTCCAGGTCGTCCAATATCAGCACCGCTTTCCGCCCGCCCCACATATTTTGGGCATATTTTACCGTGCAGAGCTTGTCTTTGAGCTTTTCGTCTGTCACTTCCATGCTGGAATTAATATGGTGGACGCTGTATGTCCTGTTGAGGCAACTTTCGCACTCGCCACAGGGTTCGTACTGACCAAGCTTCCAACCTTCGCAGGAAAGAGAATGAGCCAATACCGTAGCTATGGTCGTCTTCCCTGACCCCCAAGTGCCCGTGAACATGATGCCGTTTGGAACCGTGTCTTTGGCGACCGTGTTGGTGATTTGCTTCTTAATTACTTCCTGGCCGACAATTTCAGAGAAACGCACCGGCCGTAACTCAGTTAGTAGGTCCGCAATCTTGTGCTTGTTTGTCATATCACGCCACCTGCTCTTCTATTTGGGCTATATCGCTTGGGTCTTTTGCCAAAAGCGAGCAACGTATTCGTTCCAACCGCTGGATTTGCTTGAACAGGGAATCAGCGTACTCACCGTCAGTTTTCAGCTGTTCCGCCTGCTGTTCCACCTTGTCAATGGTAGCCACAAGCAACTCTTTGACTGCCATTTGGTCTTTAATGCTCGTAATCTCGCCCGACTTGCCGTATGCCCGAATGCATTCCGCATACTGCTTGAGCATACCGTCATCAACAACCGCAGGAATGCCGTTCGCTTGAGAATTGGATTTATGGCTGGCTTTCTTTTCAGGCGGTTTTCTTCGAAGCATATTGTGCCGTTTCAGCTCGTTGGTGACACGACTGGCAATGGCGTCCACCGTCAGGTTCTTTAAAACCGCTTCAGAAGCCAGTGCTTTAACCAACTGAACCTTATCTTCGTCAGTCAAGTCTGTGTCCATAACCCTGGCCAGTTCCTGCACCCCACGTGGTTTTGTCCTTATCAGCGTGTCCAATTCGGGTGACTTGCATTCCTTATGGGTGACCAACCGATAGTACTGCCAGCACCGTCGCAAATAACGGGGGTTGCACTGTATCTCAGGTCGCTGGGCAATCGTCTGAAATGTATGTTCGCCATATTGGATTCCTACTAAAGCAACAATCTCGTCGCAGATTTCGCCTGTACTGAAACAAGCATTATCCGATGCTTCCAACGCATTTGCCAACGCAACAATCTTCTCTTGCAGTTCTGGGCTGTCCACTCTGCCGTTGGTTGTTTCCTTTGCTTTCGCTGACACTACTTTGCTGTTGCTTACTGGTTGCGACATAGATGCCTCCGTTTCTTGGCAGGCGTTATTGCCCACCATAATGTTGGAGACATTATAGTGGAAATCGTCAAGAAAATTATTTATTTTTACACTTTAATATCGCTCAATGTTTACGGGCCTGGGCGTGAGGTCAAACAATGATCACAGCGTGGACTTTTTTTGTGGGCCCATTAAAAAATCGTAAATAAATAATTTTATTTTTTGTTTTCCACTATAATTAGGTTCAGAAAGAATTTAATTATGGCTCAAAACAAAATAATTCTGGGCACGGCAACTGATATCCGGCAGGTTAAATCCGCAGATAAAAACTGTCCCAAAACAATGCTAAAAACCAAGGAAGCGTCGGATTACCTGCGAAAGTCCGTGAGTTGGCTTCTCAGGCGAAAAGACATCGGTTATGTGCCTGGTGCCCCGAACCTGTATGACATTGCTGATTTAAACGACTGGCTTGAAAATAACAAACATACGCCGATGGTGTAAAATGCCCGTGTACCAGAGAGAATATTATAAAAACGGCAAAAAGCCGTGGTTCTATTGCTTCAGGTATCGCAAACAGAAATACACTATGTCAGGTTTTATGACCAAGGCTGAAGCTATACTTGCCGAGCAACGAGTGCAGAAGACAGTCATATTGGACAACAAACCTAATACGCCATCCGTCACATTGTCGTTCAAAGAATTGCTTCCCGCTTACTTTAGGAACCGTGAGACTACCAACGCCCTCGGCACGGTTGAAAGGGAAAAACGATTAATTCACTCCTTCTTGGAAGAAATAGGTGCGAAACAGACCCAAAGGGTGTCAATCGCAGACATCCTTGGGCACATCCAGCAACGAAAGAAGGCGGGGATTTCAAATCGCACCATAAATTTAGAGATAAATCTACTTCGCTGTGCCTTCAAGTACGCCATTGATGTCGGTGCCTCAACACACAACCCCGCCAAGGAAGTCAAGAAGCTCAAGGTGGTAAAGAAACAAGTAGTCATTCCCCAGCACGACGGGTTCCTGTGTTTAATCAGCACCGCAGGTGAGGCAAGGCACGGAAAGCAACTTGTAGTGTGGATTTGGTTTAGGGTTTACACATCGGTGCGACCAAAGGAATCGTTTTTCGTAGAGTGGAAAGATGTGGACTTTGAAAATAACCTCATCCACATTGTCCCAAAACCAGGCAACCAGCTAAAAGATTCACAATGCCGACACATTATTATGGTGCCAGCCTTGCGAAAGCTTCTTCTTGATTGGCGTCAGGAATGGCTGGAAACATTCAAGGGCACCGAGAAACCCCACGATTGGGTATTTTTTCATCCTCTGCAACCGCATAAGCAAGCCTTTGGGTTCAGGAGGGCATTCACAAAGGCAAGAGAGAAGGCAGGCATTCCCAATCTGACTAGCCACGGACTCCGCCATTATTCCCTCAGCCACGGTGTGATGAGCGGTGTCTCCAAGGATGTCCTCAGAAGACAGGCGGGTCATACATCCACCCTAATGATTGAGCAGACCTATGGGCACCTATACCAGCCGTATCAGACACAGGAAATGAGTAAGTTTTCTTTCTTCCACCCCAAAAACGGCTCAAAGTCGGAAGAAAACGACGGTCAATTGATTGGCAATTCGCAACCGCAGATTACCTCTGGGAGCCCCGTAGGAGCCCCGAAGGAAATAATAGGGTTTAAAAGCGAAGAAGAAAATATTACGCAAGTGGTTGACAACCAAACTGAAAAGAGAGTAGAGGCTGGGGGGCTCGAACCCCCGACCCGCTGATTAAGAGTCAGCTGCTCTACCAACTGAGCTAAGCCTCCGATGCAGACGGTAGAAAATCGGCGCGCCGAATGCAAGTCTGAAATCAGACGACAGTGGACGGAGGGTGTAAGCCAAGGAAGTTGGTTATAATTCAAAAAAGGCCTTGCGTCTTTCTTTTTGTTGCAGTATATTGTATCTGATATAGATACATACAAACAACGCTAACCAAAGGAGGCAGGCCCATGCAGGCATTAGCACAGC
>JAHJIQ010000080.1 GCA_018823285.1 Pseudomonadota bacterium | reverse complement strand
TCACCTCTTTCTCGTCATTTTTCGCGCCTCCTGCGTTACGTGTTTGGTTGCATAGCGCTGCTATGCAACCAAACACATGCCTTGCCGGCACAAAAAATGCCGGAGAAATAGTATGACATTTCATCCTTGACGCGACACTAGCAAAAATTGAGAGGAGTTGAGGGATGACGGCAAAAAAAGAAAGGGATGTCGAGAAGACCTATTCAATGCCGCAATTCGTGGCAAAACTGAGGCGCCTGGCGAACGCTTTGGAGAGCGGGGAAAAGTTTGAAATCCGGATCGCCGGGGAACGGATCTATGTTCCGGTCCGGGCCAGATTCAATATTGAACACGAAAGGGAAGGGACGGAAGAAGAGATCGAATTTCAGATCAAATGGTCAAACCGGTAATATCCCGCTGGTCGGCCGGGCCACGAATCGGCAGAATCATCGTCCCGACAGAAGCACCAAGGCAATCGGCTTTCGCCTTGCCCGGTCCGTTGACCGGAAAGGTCAATAGGATCTGCCGATTTCATTTTACCGGCGCCACAATCCCGCCCAATATTCATTCTGGTTAAAAGCCCCGGGGGTATCTTTGTGCAGTGACACATTGTGGCGATTTTCGGTTGATCAAACGGCGTGGGTCAGGTATAAGGCACAGGATCTATCCGTAACAGGATCAATTCCCAAAGATAAAACCGGAGCTGCACCGCGACACCATGACTGTAAAATGCCACGATTTTTTTGGTTGCAAGGAAGAGAGATGCATCATGTTTACCGAGGAAGAAAAGAGCTGCTGGGAGGTTGACCCGGTATTGACTCCCTGCATCGCCAAATCAGCCGAACCGATCAACATGGAAAACAAGATTGTTTTCTGCAAAAACTGTCTGTACTTCCTGTACCTTCATAAAAACTGAAGGGGGCTACCCTCGCCTCTCCATAGAGCATAATGGATTCCGCTCATGGCAAAAATAAAAATCCTGATCGTTGAAGACGATTCGATCTCCCGGGAGTTATTAAGTGATTTTCTTGCCGATCTCGGGGACGTCGAGGTTGCCGCCCATGGTAAAGAGGCCATTTCGGCGGTCGAAAAGACTCTGGAGAGCGGGCGCCCTTACGATCTCATCTGCCTCGACATCATGATGCCGGAAGTCGACGGCCTGGCCGTCCTCAAAACGATCCGGGAAATGGAAAGGCGGAAAGGATTGCATTCCGGCAACAGGTCTAAAGTGATCATGACCTCGGCCCTGTCTGAAAAAGCGGTCGTAATCGCAGCCGCCCAGGCGGACTGCGATGCCTACCTTGTCAAGCCGCTCACCCACACGCTGCTTTTTGCCAAAATCCGCGAGGTCGGGTTACCGGTTTCGGAATAGTCCTGCCTTGAAGAGGCTACCTCTGTCGATTCTTCAGGCGGTAAGGAGGGGGGTGGCAAAGATCAGTCGATATACGAGTCGAAAAGGTACTTCAGGTCGAACAGGGAATATTCGATCGCGGAAGGGATCGCCTGGGCATACATGTCCAGCAGAATCATCGCGTTGACGGACGACGCGGTACCGCCCATGGCCTGCAATCTTTCAGCCATCGTCATGTTGACCACCTGAATTTCCCGGTACAGCTCTTTCAGGCCGTCCAGGGTCAGGTCGACTTCGCTGTCGTTCTGGTATTTGAAATACTGGGCGAGCATGTACATTGAAACGGCCCGCAGAACCGTTTCGTCCTCGGTCGCCAGAGGGAGATGGTGGCGGACCATCGGCTTGAAGAATCTGGTCCGGGGGCAGCCGCTCACCGCGAAAAGAACGCCCATGATCGATCTGATGGCGCGGCGGGCGGAGGCCTTCTGGATGATCCGCCGTCCGTAGAGAGAAACCTCCACCTCCATTTCATCGCCCGAATCAACGTCGGTGAACTTTTTCACCACCGGGATCAGGCTCACCGCCGCAGGACAATGGGGAACCTTGTCAGCATGCAAAGGGCAGTTCGGGCATTGATAGAAATCAAGCCTGGTCCAGTCCGGCAGGCCGAGCAGGGTCTTTTCTTTCAGAGTCAGGGTCTGGGCATCGATCTCAATTTCAAAGGCCTGCCTGCCCTTTTGCCAGGTAAAAATGTATTTGATCAGGATTTCACGCATCAGTGTTTTTCCCCAGTAAAATCGCACCACAAGCTTATTGTTGCATCATGACAGAACAGAAGGCCGAAAAGCCAGGCCGGTTCAAAGCAGGCCTTTCCCGGTGAAACTTCACCGGCAACCCTCGTCGTGATATCTACCACATTCCTGGCAATCTTATACAGTTATTTTTGCGGTGGTCTGCGGTTTTTAAGGCTCGATCAAGCGGTAAGTCGGCAGCATGCCGAAGGCAGGGAAAAAAGGGGGGGGAGGGGGAGTCAGGCAAGGATCTGCGGTAAAACGGCTTCAAGCGACGCGCTCTGGTCTCAAGCAGATGGTGTGGTTGGTGAGGGATAGAGCTGTTTTTTGGTGCCTGGCACCAGCCGTCCCGGGCCGGTTCGGTTAATGGCCTGCTTTTTTTCTGAGCAGCGCGCCATCCTGCCAGCGGACTTCAGTAAGCCCGATCTCCAGGGTCACCAGATTCCCGGGGTTGGCCTTTTCCAGTTCTTCGCCGTCCTCATTGAATATCTTGTGGACCATGTGGCTCGTGCTTTCAAGACCTTTGCCAAGATATTCCACGGAATCTCCCGGGAAAAGCGGAGAGCGGATCTCGATCCGGACCCGGTCGTTTTCCACGCGCACGATCCCTGCCGGTTCGTGGCTGGGGGTGATTCTCGGCTCGTTATGGAGCATGTCGCCCGGGCCAGGGGGCTCATCGAAAAAGTTCTCGGTATAGCCGCGGGAGCCGATTTTGTGCAGTTCGGTCATGAACCTTTCTTCAAGCTTTGGCAGGGCGCCGGTTTCCACTGTCGGCCAGAGGTCAGCCAGGTGGTCCAGTGCCGCCCGGTAGGTTCGGACCACCGCGCCGGTATAGTAGACGGATTTCATCCTTCCTTCGATCTTCAAGCTGTCGACACCGCTTTTCATCAGTTCCGGCAGCCGTTGCAACAGGCAGAGGTCCTTTGAGTTGAAGATATAGGTTCCCCGTTCATCTTCCTCCACCGGGAAGTATTGCCCCGGCCTTTTTTCCTCGGTCAGCGCGTAGCTGTAGCGGCAGGGGTGGGCGCAGTCGCCCTGGTTGGCGCTGCGGCCGGTGAGATAGCTGCTTAAGAGGCAGCGGCCCGAATAGGAGATGCACAAGGCGCCGTGGACGAAGACTTCAACCTCGAGATCGGTCGCCTCCCTGATTTTCACGATCTCCGCCAGCGAGAGTTCCCGGGCGGCGTTGATCCTTTTGACGCCCTGGTCCTCCCAGAAGCGGGCGCTTTCCAGGTTGGTCACATTGGCCTGGGTGCTTAAATGGACCGGAAGGCTCGGTACGTGTTTTTTTGCGATCCGCAAAATTCCGGGATCGGAAACGATCAGTCCGTCGACCCCGTTCCGGGCCAGGGTTTCCAGATATTCAGGTAGGGTGTCGAGGTCCCGGTTATGGGCGAGGATGTTGACTGTCACGTAGACCTTCACCCCCCGCTCGTGGGCGTAGGCAACCCCCCGGGCGATTTCCTGGTCGGTGAAATTCGTGGCATGGGCGCGCAGGCTGTACTTTTGGCCGCCCAGATAGACCGCATCGGCGCCGTAATGGATGGCGGTGCGGAGTTTTTCAAAGTTGCCGGCCGGGGCCAGCAGTTCAGGTTTTTTCATCATGGCATTTTGGTTTTTTTGAATGTATGGTTAGCTCTCCCCGGGACAGGGGACTACCATACTCTTCGTGGGGTGGGTTTTGCAAGTCGGCGTGAAGAAAATATGAGCAAAGGGAAAATAGCGGTCGCAATGAGCGGCGGGGTGGACAGCACCGTAACCGCTGCCCTGCTGCAGGAGGAGGGCTATGAGGTCCGGGGCATCTTCATGTCGCTGGCCCAGCCGAACATTCTCCGGCAGGTGGCGAGGGTCCGGGCGGTCGCGGCAAAGATCGGGGTAAAAGTGGATGTGGTCGATCTGCACGAAGAGTTCTCGGCAAAAGTGCTCGACTATTTTCGCGCCAGCTATTGTGCCGGTCTGACCCCGAACCCGTGTGTGATCTGTAACCGGCATGTAAAGTTCGGGCTTCTGCTGCAACACGCATTGGCCTCCGGCAATGAGCTGCTGGCGACCGGCCATTATGTCCGGGTGGATGCCGGAGATGACGGGACATACCATCTGCGGAAAGGGCTCGATCCGACCAAGGACCAGTCCTATTTTTTGTGCCTGCTCGATCAGGAGCAGTTGTCGAGGGTCCGGTTTCCCCTTGGCAAGAGAAGAAAGGACGAGGTGTATGCAAGCGCCGGGAAACTCGGCCTGGAATTCACCAGAAGTGAAGAGAGCCAGGACGTCTGCTTTCTGCAGGAGACAAATGTCGGGGATTTCATCGAAGCAGGGGAAGTTGTCGCCGTTCCGGGAAAGGTGGTCACCGTGGACGGGAAGGAGGTCGGTGAGCACAGCGGCATTCATCGATTTACCGTCGGACAGAGGCGCGGCCTCGGGATTCCTGATGCGACCCCCTATTACGTCGTTGCCCTTGATGTAAAGACCAATCAGGTTGTGGTGGGTCGGAAAGCTGATCTTTTCAGTGGGCAGGTAAAGGTCTCTCAAATGAACTGGATTTCGGGAACAGCTCCGGATCTCCCCGCCGGCTATGAGGTGCGGATTCGCTATCGACACCAGGCGGTTCCGGCTGAAATTATACCGGATGGTCCGAATATGGTGATCCATTTTAATGAACCCCAGCGGGCGGTGACCCCCGGTCAGTTTGCCGTGCTGTATGATGGGGATGAGGTTGTCGGGGGAGGGGTAATCAGGCGTCTGGATGAGTGAGAAAAGAAAAAAAAGAGTCGCCCTGTCGACCCTGGGCTGCAAGGTGAACCAGTTTGAATCGGCCGCCTTTTTGAGCGGGTTTGAGAAGGG
>JAHJIQ010000079.1 GCA_018823285.1 Pseudomonadota bacterium | reverse complement strand
TGATCGCGGCGTGACAGGTCCGGCCGCCCCGGTTGGTGATGATGGCGGCGGCGATCTTCATGATCGGCTCCCAGTCGGGATCGGTCATATCGGTGACCAGCACCTCGCCCTTCTTGAAGGTGGAGATGTCCTTGACATCTTCGATGCAATGGGCCGCCCCCTTGCCGATCTTGGTGCCGACAGCCAAACCCTCGGCAATGACCGGACCTTTTCCTTTCAGTTTGTAGGTTTCCATGACCCCTTTGGAGGCCTGGGAGTGCACGGTCTCGGGACGGGCCTGGACGATGAAGAGCTTGCCAGTGCCGACCTTGACCCCGTCACCATCCTTGGCCCACTCGATATCCATCCCCTTCTTATAGTGGTCCTCAATGATGCAGGCCCAGTTGGCGAGCTGGAGGATCTCGTCATCGCTGATGACATAAGCGGCCCGCTCCGCCGGGGTGGTGGCGATATTCTTGACCGGTTCTTCGGTACTTGGATCGTTGTCGTAGATCATCTTGATCTCTTTCGACCCGACCCGTTTCCCGACGATCGGCCGCTTGCCCTGTTTCAGGGTCGGTTTGAAAACGTAGTATTCATCGGGGTTGACCGCGCCCTGGACCACGTTCTCGCCGAGCCCCCAGGCGCCGGTGATAAAGATCGCGTCCTTGAAACCGGACTCGGTATCGATGGAGAAGAGAACACCGGAAGAGGCGGAATCACTCCTGACCATTTTCTGGATGGTGATCGAGAGATAGACGTCGAACTGACCGAAGCCCTGGTGTTTACGATAGGAAATGGCGCGGTTGGTAAAAAGCGAGGCAAAGCATTTCCGGCAGTTCTCGATGATATTGTCGTAGCCGTGAACGTTCAGATAGGTTTCCTGCTGGCCGGCAAAGGAGGCGTCGGGCAGGTCTTCCGCGGTGGCCGAAGAGCGCACCGCCACATCGACACCTTTGCCGTATTCGGCCTCCATTTTCTGGTACGCCTCGATAATGGCCTTGCGCAGGTCGTCAGGAAATTCGGCATGACGGATGATGTTGCGGCATTTCTCGCCACGCTCCGCCAGGTTGTGCATATCCTCGGTGTCGAGATCGGAAAGGACCTGCCTGATTTCCTCCTCGATACCGGCCTCTTTCAGCAGATAGCGGTAGGCATAGGCGGTGATGGCAAAACCATGGGGAACGGCAACCCCCTTCGAGGTAAGATGCTGATACATTTCACCAAGCGAGGCATTCTTGCCGCCGACCAGCGGCACATCCTCAATACCGATATCGTCAAACCAAAGGATAAAAGCATCATCATGTTTTCCCATCGTGTCTTTCTCCTGCTCAATTTTTTGGATCAGTTGTATTGATAAAAAGTGGATTTTATGAACGTGAATTCATTTTGGACAACAGCCACTTTGTATAGCTAAAATGGGCGGCAAGATCAACCTAAAGTTGTCTCTATCACTATATGAAAAAGAAAATCACTCCGTCAAGGAATTGCGGAAAAATTAACAGCCCGGCAGGCTTCAGGTAGTGCGCGACCTGCTCGCGAAATATTTTATTCAATAATAACATGATGATAAGAATAAAAATCAATCTGGTCTGATTGGCAGATGGGAAAAGCTCCAGTCGAGCTGCTTGTCTGCCTGGACGGAACTTATTCGCGAAGGGAGAAAAAAAGCACCATCGTGAGATAAATAATTTTATTTTGCCCTGCCGGATATACTATTCTTTAATTCGCAATCCGGGAACCCCGAATTCCTGATCTCTTCCGGGTTGACCGGTTTACAAATTTATCAAACTTCACGGGAAATTCACATGTCCGAATCTGCTGCAATAACGGCGCTGTTCACTGAACATATTCAATCCGCACCCCACCCCGACAACAACTATTTCGCGCTGCTCCGCGCTCTTGTCGCGGGCCGCTCCTCCTTCATACCCTCTTCCGCGGAATATGCGTCCTGGCAACAGGCGATCGAAAAGGTGTACGGGCTCATTCAGGATGAAATAATCCATAATCTCGATCGGCCCGTAACTCCGGTAAAGTTCGGCACCTCGGGCTGGCGGGGAATACTCGGCAAGGACCTTTTCATCAGATCCGTCTGCCAGGTGACTCTCGCGATTACCGATCTCTACTCTGATCCGGAACCGGAAATGGCTGAGGCCCTGGGTGTCGCTTCCCTTGGCGAAGCAAGAGCGCGAGGATGCGTGGTCGGCCACGACAACCGCTTCGGAGGAGGGATCATGGCCCAAAGCGTTGTCGACATCCTCACCGGTAAAGGTTTCAAGGTTTACTTTGCCGGTGAATCAACCACCGGCGTCCTTTCGGCCGCATTGCTCGAACTTCGCGCCGCATTTTCCATCAACCTCACCCCGAGCCACAACCCGCTGGAGTATGGCGGCTTCAAATTCAACGGTGCGGATGGCGGTCCGGCGGCCAAAATTATTACCGACCGGATCACCGCCAACGCCGTAAAACGGATAGAATCGGGCATTCACGAGACCCCGCCCCCTGATCCAACCCTCTGCGAAGAGATTGATTCACTTGCGATCTGGATTGACTTTGTCCGCAAAAACACGCCCCGTCACCACCTGGATTATGATCAGATCATCGACACTTTCCTTGCTTCTCCCGAGATGGTGATCGCGGTCGATTCAGTACACGGCGCAAGCAGAAAGCATATCGGAAGATTGTTCAAAAACCACGAATGCGACCGGCTGATCCTGCTCCGCCAGGAAAATGATCCTACCTTCGGCGGCATTGCCCCGGAACCCTCGTCGGCCAACATGGCAAAGGTTAACGAGATCCTCGCCGCCCGCCCGGAAAAACTGAAACTCGGGATGATCATCGACCCGGATGCCGACCGGATCAGATTCTCGGACGGCATCAAAGAGATCGAGATGAACAAGTTCGGCGCTGCCGCCTACCATTATCTCCATGTCCACAAATCCCTGGCGGGGCCGGTGGCAAAAAGTGTTGCCACCAGCAATTTCGCCAATGCGGTGGCAACAGGGTTGCATGATGAAGTTTTCGAATCCCGGGTCGGATTCAAGGAATTCAAGCCGGTTGTCGGCAAGGCGCTGGTCTGTTTCGAGGAGTCGGACGGCATCTCGGTGATCGGTCACACCCCTGAGAAGGATGCCTACATCGGCCTGCTCCTGGCAATTGATATGACTCTGGGTTTAAAAAAGAACATCAGTGCATACATCTCGGAGATCGAGGCTGAATTCGGCGCCTATTACCCGGATCGGGATGCCTTCACCGTAACTTCCAGCGGCGAGGAACTGACCGGCAAACTCGCTCTCCTGAAAAAGTTCACCCCGGGGACAACCCTCACGATCGGCAGCACCGCCAAAAAAATCGCCTCGGTGATTGATATCGACGGTACCAAACTCATATTTTCCGACCACAGCTGGCTGATGATCCGACCCTCCGGCACCGAACCCAAGGTGCGTATCTATGTTGAAGCGCGCTCCTCCGCAGGACGCCGGGAGCTGATCACGGCCGCCGGCGGTTTGCTGAAAGAGGCAGGGGTCGTCTGATCATTTTCCTGATCTGAACGGGCCTGGTTCATCCCATATTTCACCTTCCGGACTTGCCGCGAGCCTTTTACTATGATAAGAAGCTGTTGTTTTCACCCTGCGGGGATGAGTTCCGTACGGGCAGAGACGTACGGCTCAACTGGAGCATCATTCATAATAACAGTTCAGATTTTTCGAGGTAATTGAAATGCGAGACCTGGTTGAAGACGCGTTGAACCGGATACGCCCTACCCTGCAGAAGGATGGCGGGGATGTGGTGCTGGTTGATGTAACATCCAAGGGGGTGGTGAAGGTTCAGCTGACCGGAGCCTGCCGCGACTGCCAGATGTCTGACGTAACCCTGAAGATGGGGATCGAGAAATTCCTGAAGACCGAAGTGCCGGAAGTAACCGAAGTTGTTGCCGTCTGAACCGGACTATTTGTGATATCCCGTGCCCTTCCTGATATTCAGCGCCCTGTAGAGTTGTTCAAGGACGATCAAGCGAGTCATGTCATGGGTAAACGTCATTCTGGACAGTGACATGACCTGATCCGCCCGCGCAAGAACCTTCCCCGATAAACCGAGCGGCCCGCCAATCAGAATCGAGATGTGCGAGCGGCCGGTATCTTCCCAGAACGCGATCTTTTCCGCGAACTCTTCCGACGAGTACTGCCTGCCCCCCGGATCAAGGGCGACGACGGTTGTCCCGGGTTCAAGATGTGAGAGCAGGATATCCGCCTCCTCGTCCTTAATCTGCGCCTCCGGTTTTTTGCCTGGCTCCTTCACTTTCAGGGTCCGGGTCTGGACCTCGGCATAATGTTTCAGCCTGGCAAGGAAATCGTCGATACCATCTGTCAGGTATTGAGCCTTGGTGCGGCCGAGAAAGATCAGATCAAATTTCAAGAAAATCCGCCTTTATCAGCATTTGGCTTTTTTGCCGTCGGCGATGATCTCGGAAAGAATTTCGCAGAATTCCCGATACGCCATGTTCCGGGTAATTCCCCGGCAGGATTCCCTGATCGCGGAATAATTGGCTTCATCGGCCAGAATGCTCGGATGCAGCGGCCATTCGGTACAGCGCCAGGGTTTGCCGGTGTGGATGGTGCATCCGTCACGGTAGAATATACAATGACCGTCAACGATTTTCATCTGGATGACCCCATTGGTATTGCGAAGATATTTCCTGCTTACCTCTTCAAAAGGCAGTCGCAGGTAGGCAACCATCCGCGCAACATCCTCCTCGTCCAGGGAAACCGTTGTTTCACCATGGCAGCAATGCCCGCATTGCCTGCAATTGAATATTTTGTCAGTCAGAGTATCGCCCATATCACTGATCCCGATCATTTTGCTGAGTGCATCACCCATGTTATCTGAAAGAAGGTCACAACCAGGTGGACTTATATACAGGAACCGCCGCACTTTCACAAATATTTTCTGGGATCAGGCGAACAGGAAATCACTCCGGGCAAAACAGATGAAGATTGCAGCGTTTTCCGTTCAGGCCGAACCGGTCACATCCCCGAAGGTGGTGATGTCGATTCCGGCGTTGCTGGCGGCCTTGTCCCATTTGCGGTCATCCGGGGTGTTGAATACGATCTCCTCGTCACCGGGCAGAACGAGCCAGCCGTTGTCCGCCAGTTCGCCTTCGAGCTGTCCGGGGGCCCATCCGGAATAGCCGAGAGCAAACATGAACTTATGCGGCTGCACCCCCCTGGAGAGATCCCAAAGGATCTTGATATCCCTTGAAAGCCGGAGGGTTTCGGTCACTTCAAGGAAGTTTTCGGTTTCATATTCCGCTGAATAGAGAAAAAAGCCGGCGTCCATCTCAACCGGACCGCCAAGATAAATCGGCGGCATGTTGATCTCCGGAACAGGAATATTCGCCCCTTCCATGATCTCCGAGAGAGTGTGCGGCAGAGGATGGTTGATGACCAGACCGAGCGCCCCGTCCTCCAGGGAATGGGAACAGAGATAGACCACCTGTCTCTGAAACCTGGGATCAGGCATCTGCGAGGTTGCGATCAGAAAATTTCCCTGGAGAGAATCCAAAACCCACCTGGCGCTTTGTTTGATTTTATAATCAGTCGCCAGGATTGGACAACTTGTCCAGCCTGTAAAAACCATTCCTGACAAGTGATTAAAAAAACGAGATTTTAATTGTTAATTTCTAAAATTATACTATTTAATTCCCCGTTCGGGAAATTATTATGGAAGCAACTCAAATATGATATGTTAAAATATCTTTGATCCCTGCGGGGGATGCGGCTCATTGATTATTGAAGCAGAAAAAAAGTAAAGCTTAAGCTGAGCAGCTTGTCTGCTCGTACGAAACTTATACCCGCATGGGTGTAAAACTGTTTATTCAAGGAAAATCGAATGACCACAGAGACAGAGATCATACTCGACAGAATCATTGCATCGGATTGTCACGACCCGTTTCTTGCTCTCGGTTTTCACGTGATAAGCGAAGATCCCCCCAAGTCAATTATCCGGGCCTTCCAGCCCCACGCCGAATCCCTGAAAGTCATTATCGATGGCCAGAAGACCGATATGTACAAAATGAGGGAAGAAGGCCTCTTTGAAGCAATATTCTCCCGGGTCGAACCCTTCGACTATACCTACGAGGCAACCTACTACAACAACAACAAATTCGAATTCAAGGATCCATACCGCGCAACCCCGCAGCTGTCCGATGACGACAAGTATCTGTTCAACCATGGGACCCATTATGAGCTCTACCGAAAACTCGGCGCCCATCCGGTTACCATCGACGGCATCGCGGGGACGATTTTCCGGGTCTGGGCTCCCAATGCCAGACGGGTCAGCGTAATCGGTGACTTCAATGCCTGGGACGGACGGGTCCACCAGATGCGGATTCTCGACCGATCGGGCATCTGGGAACTCTTCATCCCGGGAATTGCCCAGGGAGAGGCTTACAAGTTCGAGATCCGTTCGCAGGAAATGGCGATCATCGAAAAATCGGACCCGTTTCAGTTCTATTCCGAGCTGCGGCCCAAAACGGCATCCGTCGTCTGGAATATTGACGACTTCGAGTGGCATGACCAGGAGTGGCTTGCCACCGCGAGAAAGACCTCCCCCTACGACAAACCGATGTCGATCTATGAAGTCCATCTCGGCTCCTGGCAGAGAGATCCCGGAGATCCGGCACGGTTTCTCACCTATAAAGAACTGGCCGGGACCCTCGTTCCCTATGTCAAGAAAATGGGGTTTACCCACATCGAACTCATGCCGATCATGGAGCACCCCCTTGATGAATCCTGGGGGTATCAGTGTACCGGTTATTTCTGCACGACCAGCAGGCACGGACTGCCCCAGGAATTTAAATATTTCGTCGACGCCTGCCACCAGAACGGCATCGGCATCATCCTCGACTGGGTGCCGTCTCATTTCCCGACCGATGGCCACAGTCTGAGCCGATTTGACGGCACCGCCCTTTACGAACACCAGGACCCCCGCCAGGGGTTCCACCCTGAATGGGGGACCATGGTATTCAATTACGGACGCAAGGAGGTCAGCAATTTCCTGATCGCCAACGCCCTTTTCTGGCTCAAGGAGTATCATATCGACGGCCTGCGGGTCGATGCCGTGGCTTCAATGCTCTATCTCGATTACGGCCGCAAACATGAGGAGTGGCTGCCGAACCGTTATGGCGGCAAGGAAAACCTTGAAGCCATCGAGTTTCTCCGCCATCTGAACAGCATTGTTTACCAGCATAAACCCAATGCCCTGATGATTGCTGAGGAATCAACCAGCTTTTTCGGGGTTTCAAAACCCACCGATGTTGGCGGCCTCGGCTTCGGTTTCAAATGGAACATGGGCTGGATGAATGATATGCTCCATTATTTCAATCGTGATCCTCTCTATCGAAAGTATCATCACAACTCTCTGACCTTCTCGCTTTTATATGCTTTCACCGAGAATTTTATTCTCTCCCTTTCCCATGATGAAGTTGTGCATGGCAAGCGATCCCTGCTCAGCAAGATGCCCGGCGACAAATGGCAGCAGTTTGCCAACCTGAGATTGCTCTTCTTCTTCCTCTGGACTCATCCGGGAAAAAAAATGATCTTTATGGGAAGCGAGTTCGGCCAGATCTCGGAATGGTACTGCAAGGTGAGTCTCGACTGGCACCTCATCGGCCAGGACATTTTACACAAACAGCTCCAGGATTTCGTCAAACAACTCAACGGAATCTATAAAGAGAGCAAACCCCTCTGGGAGGTCGACTTTTCAAATGAGGGTTTTCGCTGGATGGATTTCAAGGATGTTGACAACAGTGTGATATCCTATGCCAGATTCGGCAAGGATCCCAAAGATCACCTGGTCTGCCTCTTGAACTTCACCCCGAACGTGATCCACGACTACAAGGTGGGTGTTCCCGAAAAATTAAACTACCGGGAACTTTTCACCACTGATCTTCCGGAGTTCGGCGGGAGCGGTGTAGACAATAAAGAGCTCAAGGTGGCCTTTGACGAACCGTTTGGCAGCGCCCCGTATCATATCATGGTCTCTCTGCCACCCCTGGGCGGAATCATCTTCAAACCAGAATAAAGGCCAGTTAACGTACATACTCTGCGGGTACTTGCTATGGGAAATGTTGAGGAAATACAACCTAAGGGAGACAGGGTAAAAAAGGCGATGCGCTGGGTATGCGAAACGTTGCGTGATGAACCAGGAAAAGACCGGAGTAAGCTTGTTAAAGAAGCCGCTATCCGATTTGATTTAACCCCGTCCGAATGTCAGTATCTGGAAAAAGGGACAGACTGAAACCCCTAATCAACCTCTTCATCTTTACCGGCAAGCAAGTGGCTTTTAAATGTATTTATACCTCTTAGCCTGATGCGTGAACCGGTTTGGGATGCTTTAAACACGTTGCAGTAATTTCCTGGAATGAGATCAAAAAAAGGCCTTCATCTTTTCACGGATGAAGGCCTTTTTAATCAGAAATCAATAAACCCGTTCAAGGGGAGAAAGCCCCTCACAGGATTCATCTTATGGTTGTGGAAATTGCTTCACTTCCTTCAACTCCTGTGACGGAGATAGTTGCCGGCAGTTCATTCAATTCCATGTGTGATATTGTCAGCTCCCATCTTGATCTGGATGAACGCCAACTCATAGCGCCAAAACCCTCTACTATTAAATTGGCATTGCTCCCTAAATCACTGGTGGCCCGAATACTCAGTTCCTCATCCTCTTCATCGTACCGTGCTCTGGTGATTTCAATTGTCAGGTCATAACCATTACAATTCTGATCAATCCCGTCAAACTTAACCTCCGGGGCTCCAGGATAAATGGAAAGATCGCCATCATCACAATCACCATCCGCAATAACTGTATAGCCATCTTCATCTGAATCTGGATCAACACTGACTACCTCGATATCAAACGGCGGAAGCTCCGTAAACAATTCTCCGTCATTAACAGATATTACAATATCAATGTAAGTGCCGATATCTGATCCTGTAGGTGTACCACTGAGATTCCCGGTAACAGAATCAAAGGTCGCCCATGGCGGTTGGTTGGTAATGTTGAATTCAAGAGAATCATCCTCTTCATCCGATGCGGTCGGAGTAAATGTATAAAGAGCATTCTCGTCAACACTGATTGGAGGTGTACCACCAATAACCGGTGCGTCGTTGACACCATAAATATACACCCAACAAGTTCCCTCAACCGAAAGGCCGCCGGAATCAGTGGCCAGGAATGTAAAAATAGCATGTCCGGCATAAACGTCTGGAGCGGTAAAGGTAATAACATTATCAATAACTTCTGCAAAACCTGTGCTCGGCTGGGTGAGTATCTCTAATGTATGAGTATCTCCAACATCCACATCATACACGGTAACACCTCCAGAAGCCGTTGTGCCTACCTGACCCTCGTAAGTTATAATCCCGGCAGAAGCTTCGGTAGGAGCATCGTTAACATTTGCAACGGTAAGATCAAAAGGTTGCAGAGAACTGCTATATTCATTGTCACTTACCGAGATCACGATACCCACAGTGGTGCCAACATCATCGTTGGTTGGAGTGCCGCTGAGCGTCCCGGTATCTGTATCAATAGTTGCCCAGGCAGGCTGATTGACTATACTAAAAATTAAAGTGTCACCGTCAATATCCGAGACCGTAGGAGTAAATGTATAAAGGGTATCCTCATCGACAGTAACCGGAGGCTCACCGCCAATGATCGGGGCACTATTTGGAGGAGCAACACCCTCAAATTTAATAATCTCATCCTTAATTTTATCTGTAACGTATATATTACCCCGACCGTCTATCTCCACCTTGGATATATAGTCATAAGAATCATAAGAATAGGTATTGTTTTCTAGGAAGGTGTCTAAGAGTACGCCTCCATCCAAAGAGGAAAATTTTCGTAAATGTGTACCGGACAGAAACACATTGCCTGAACTGTCAAGTTCTATGCCGCTGGTGATATCTCTGGAAACGGTGTTATAAACATATTCATCAACAATATTTCCTGCAGGGTCATACTCAATAAGAAATGTATTATAATTAGTGTTTCCTGAAACCAGTATGTTTCCGGCGTTATTAATGGCAACACCGGAAGCAACATCAGCAGCACCGCTCATATCGTAATGGCGCTCCCAGATAATATTACCGTCGTTATCAAGTTTAACCAAAATAATATCTTCCGTATTTGGGATAGGTTCCAATGCTACGGTCCCGCCAACAACGTAAATATTACCGGTATCATCTACCGTTATATCCATCCCCAAATCAAGTCGTGTATTAAAGTCAATATTAACGGTCCAGATCTCGTTCAGATCCGAATCATACTTGAAGACATACATCTCTCCCATGGCATCAGAAACCGCATAAACATTGGATTCCGAGTCAAAAGAAATCCCTCCTCGTCTGAAATAATAAATAGCACTCCCAACCGGAATAGGTTTACTGGCACTGGAAACTTCAATTCCGTCAGCAGGGTCATATTTGTAAAGTTTAAGAGTACGCAGATCACTGGCCAAGTGATAGAGAAAGCCATTAGGAGCAAAATCTATTTCCAGGGATTGTCCAGTTCTACCAGAAAAAACAATATCAGTTCGCCATATTTCATTGCCGAGCTGATCGTATTTTAAGGTGCTGGTATAGCTATGCCCATCAGAATTACTTCTCCAAGATCCACTCACAAAAACATCTCCGACGGAATCAACGACGGGATTACTGACTTCAGGTTGATATTCGTTCGGAAAATAGGGAATACGCCATATCTCAGTTAACTCTTCCAGGATATTAAGGGAATATTGTCTTGTCGAAATTGAACCGTTTGCATCCACGAGTTCGATATCAACGACAAAGGTACCCGTTTCCAGAGTTATACCTGAGATTGCTCCCGTAATCGGATCAAGGGTTAACCCGGACGGCAGAGTGTTGAGATCCGACCAGGTATATGGAGGAACACCGCCAACAGCAGCCATTTGAAAAGAATAGGCTACCCCGGATTTAGCATTATCAAGTGAAATGGTGGTAATGGTCACATCTTCGACTATAAAAGTGATTTGCGAAGTTGCTACTTCCTGCCCATCTGTCACTTCCAGCATCACATTGTATGTACCTGCAAGACTGGGATTCCCATAAAACGATACCCCATATGAATCAGAACTCATCCCAATCCCGGGAGGCAGTGTGCCGGCAATTATGCTAAATAAGTATGTGCCACCACCTAAACCACCACTTCCCAAAACCCTTTTAGAAAAAAAAGCATTTACCGTAGCTATAAGTGGCGATACATTATCGATGCTGAGGTGATCATTTATTACAATTAGATGTAATTTTTCTGCTGTAGCACCCAAGGCGTCAGTGACTTCAAAAGTTACAACGTATGTATAAGCATAGTTCTCAGATGGGGTCCCGGAAATAATTCCGGTCGCCGGATCAAGACCTAGCCCCACCGGCAATACGCCATTTTTAAATGCCCACGAATACGGCTCAACCCCGGAAACAGCAGACAGTGATGCAGTGTATGGGATATCGATCACTCCAATCGGAAGTTCTGCATCTACAATAATAAGTGGAGGAGTATAAACCTCAGATCCTGCCAGAGAAGAGGCGGTTATGGTCTCCAGACCTGTGGTAGGCGTCCAGGTTGCCGAGAAGATGCCATCTCCGGCAAACTGATCAGGTGCAATTCCGTCATCCAAGAGGTTAATGTTCTCCCCATTGGAGGTACTAACGGTTACCGGACCGACCGGAGAACCACAGTTGATGCTCAGTACTGACAGAGTAATCGGCGTTGATGCCTCGGTATAGTTGAAATCTTTATTTAACAGCGAAAGCACTGGGCTGTCTGTGCAGGAGAGGGAGCCGTAGGCGTTTAACCTTTTACCGGTTATGGTTATCCCGTCCATGGCAGGAACCGAGTCTCCACCGGCAAGGATAAGATTTTTAATATCTACCCAGTTCCTGGTTGGCTCATCTGCCTTTAACAAAGCGGCAAGACCTGCAACATGGGGGGCAGCCATGGAGGTACCATCCAAAGTGTTGTAACCGCTTGGATCTCCATACGTCCCAGCCACTGGAACGGTACTGGTAATTCCAACACCCGGAGCTCCGATGTGCACTTTCCGGCGACCATATTGAGAAAAAGACGCCTTGGCATCGTTATGATCTGTTGCCGCCACTGAAATTACATTTGGCACTTCATAATTAGTTGGGTAATAGGGATATAAATCATTGTTTTCGGTACTGTTACCCGCAGCCACGACAAAGAGCATATCACGGTCCATATGGGCCTGGATAGCGTCAAACATTGTCTGTAAATACCCACCAGCACGACCATAGGAATTACTCGTTCCCATGATATCTACGCCATCATCTTTCAATGATGCGAAATAATCCATACACGTGACGGCATCTGAAACGGAGCCGTATCCGCTACTACCTAGGAATTTACAACCGATAATCTTAACATTCCAGTTCACCCCGGCCACACCGACACCGTTATTGCCGGTTGCTCCAATAGTACCAGAGCAATGGGTGCCGTGACCGTTGTCATCCATGGGATCGCCACTTCCGTTCATGGCGTTTATACCATGAAAATCGTCTATATACCCGTTGCCATCATCATCAATACCATTCTGTTCCTCAGGCTCAATAATTCCGTTATAATTAAGATCCTCTCCAGGATTGATCCAAATGTTATCAACTAGGTCAGGATGGGTGTAGTCAACACCCGTGTCGATAACACCAATGACCACCCCGGAATCACCGGTGGAAATGTCCCATGCTGCCGGGGCATTTATGTCTGCACCAGCCGTACCACCTGTCTGCCCGGTATTTAAAAGCCCCCAAGTCTGACTGAATTGAGGATCGTCAGGCAATGCTTGGGCATATACAATATAATTAGGCTCTGCATATTCGACTTCAGGATCGTCTTTGTATTTTGCAATTGCTTCTTCTAAATTATCATCCTGTGCCAGCTCCACATGTTCAATGTCAAGATTCTTATACTTTTTTAATCGTCGAGCCTTACGTTTTGCGTGTTTTGAAGATTTTTTCGCTTTACTGACACCTTTTTTAAACTTTACAATCAGCTCACCAGCAACAAACTCACGGCCCTTGCTGTCTTTTCTGATTTCCTTTTTCCTTATATCCTTCTTAGTAACCTCTACCTGTTTTTCATCGTCACCCCTGTAAACAGCTTCTGCTGTCGGTGCTAAACACATGCCCAAGAAGAAAAACATCACCAATACCGCACATGACCCCCAAAATCGGTTTCTCACTGATCTGCCTCCAATTTTACATTTTGACTTACAATACTGATTCCTTAATTCTTATCTTTTGAATAATTTGACGAACCATCTTCATTTATTGACACAATACCTACCGGTTCAGCATATTTAACCTCAGGGAGATCTCCATATTCGCTGACTGCCTGCAAAGTGTTCACACCATCCTTTAATTTCAGATGTTGAACATCAATGGATTTGAAAACTTTGATTACAACAGAGCCAAATCGTTCATGAATCGCGGCTTTTGTTTCTTCCGTAACTCCCGGGTTAAACTTCACCAGAATTTCACCTTGTACGATTTTCTGACCTGAATCATGCACAGCAGTGGATAATCCCGTACTTCCGGCGAACAAGGAGCCCGTTAGAATAAAAAATTGTATTAGAAAGAACAGAGGGATATATAATTTGGTCAAATCAGAAAACCTCTTTTGTGCCATATCGAAAAACAATTCAATACCGATGAAAATCTTATCAATGGAGGGAAGATTATGGTAAAGTTTGTGTAGATTCTCAGTCAGATATAATATTGTTAGAGAAACAAACAAATACCTATCTCATAGAAGGCGCAATTAAACATACCTTATGCGAAGATATCTTCAAAACGCAATCAATACGTGACCTAAAAAAAAGAAACATCTTCCCCCAGAAAACATTTCTACCTTTTTAATGGTACATAATGGATTTGAAAAGGAGCCAAAAAGCAAGTTGTTTTTTAATACGCAAAAATCTCTGTTGTCCCAATAACAAGATAGGCGTTTGAGATCATTGAATAAAACCCAAAATCTCCAAATTAATTTATTTCTAACTACCTACAAACTACTTACGATGGATAGGGAAAACACCCTGCAAGGTTTTTAGGGAACATGCCACTTTCTTGGAATTTTTAGAAAACTGTAAACAGGAATGATAAGAAGAGTCTTAAAAAGTGGGAGTTTTTGAAAGATATATAAACTGCTGAGAAAAGCTGGAGGAAAGAACAACGGAGATTGTAGAAATTAGTGTGAGAAATAAAAAAGGAACTGACTGAACCTCTAATTCACCTTCTTGTCTTCTTTGGCAGGCAGTGGAATTTTCACCAGCTCAATCCCCTCTTTTTTCAGGAGTTTTTCTTCTTCGGCAGTGCTGACCCCCCTGATATTTCTCGGCTCCTTCAGACCGTACTTGATTTCCAGGCTTTCCCTGGCAAGCCGGGCTCCCACATCTTCATACTCTTTCATCACAAAATCCTGGAGGTTTCTGAGGACCCTGGCGGCGACCTTTTCCGGATCCGTGGTTTCATTTTCAGGATTGGATCCGGGGGCAGGCTCTGCTGAACATTTTACGGAAACCGGAGAGAGGATCTTTTTGACCTGTCTTCCGGAACAGACCGGGCAGGACAAGAAACCGCCCTCCTGCTGTTTCAGAAAATCCTCGCCGGACTGGAACCAGCCTTCAAACTGGCTGCCGCAGGTGCATGAGAGATCATAGACTATCACAGTTCGACTTCCTTGGAATTACATTCTAAAAAGAGATATGCAGCTTACCGCCTGGTATCAATATAACACTCACCTGAAAGCCATTCAATGTATCGCTCTCGCAGCACGTCCCAGGAAAACCGCTCCGTCAGATTCCTGGCGGACGCATTCGACAATGCGCCAAGGGCAAGCGATGCTTTGAGTTTTCCAAAGAGCCCCCCTTCTTCATACAGGAATTCCCGGGGGAAGAGTTCCGGATAGGAGAGCCGGTTCGGCAGGACCGGTCGACAGCCGGCCCTGACCGCCTCGATGATCGAAATACCGTAAAATTCATGCCCCGCGGTTGAAACCACCACATCACCTTTTTTCAGCCAGCCGATGTACTCTTCCCTGCTCCCGGCATACCCGAACTGAAGGATCCGGAGCGCGAACCGCTTTCGCGCCTCGGTAAATACATCCGGGCACTCACGAAAAGATTCGCCGAGAACAATCAGGTGGAAGTCAACTCCCTCCTGGTCCAGCCGGTCGATGGCGGCAAAGAATTCTTCGGGATTTTTATCATGCTCCCAGCGGTGATTCCAGACGACCACCGGCTTTTTCCCCTCCGGCATTTCCCGGTCGAGGGAATCTGCAAGGGTAAAGTCGATCCCGGGATTGATGAACGATGTTTTCCGGTCGAGAAGTGACGGCAGGTCGCCGAGATCCATATCGGATGATATTTTCAGAAGCCCGGTGCAGCCCTCCAGAAAAGTCCGGTAATTGTAACGGGAATTGAAGGCCAGCCGGTCGGAGGCGAGAGCGGTGGTCAAATTGGTCAGCGCGAAATGAGCGTCCCTTGCATCCTCCACCCGCACCGGATAAACAAACTGGTTTTCATGAAAATAGGTCAGAACCGGCAGCTCACGAGCCCAGGCGGGAGCAAGCCCTTTGAAGGTCGCCACATCGACAAAGGTTGAGCACAAGAGACAGCTGTACCCGGAAGTTGCCCCGGGAAGCATCCCGGCGAGTTCGGCAGCCAGCCACGGCGCGGAAAGCCGCATCCGCCATTTCCACTTGCGGGCCGGGAGGGTGATCAGATCGAACCCGCCGGGCCAGACGGCGGCAAGCCCATCCAGAAAATTCTTATGGGAGCCGCCGTAATAGGGCTCCAGAGCGAGTATCCTGCCGGCCATCAGAAAGCCCCTGCCCGCTGCCGTGCGCTGACCAGGAACAGAATGGCGAGCCGATCAGCGGCCACGCCGGACAAAAGGGAAGACTCAGGCATCGAAGATCACCCGTTGAATTTTTTCTTCAGGTGGTTGTAGGCGACATTCAGTTCCTTCATTTTCTCTTCGGCGACCTTTCTGAATTCTTCGCCGAGATGGCCGACCTTGTCCGGATGGTACCTCATGCTGAGCTGGCGATAGGCCTTCTTGATCTCCTCATATGATGCGCCCGGGGACAGACCGAGGATATCATAATAACTCTCCTCGGTGGATGCCGCAGAACGGGACCTGGCGGTGTACTTGCCGTGGATCGCCCGCCGGTCGTACTCATTGATATTGAGATAGACCGCTATTCTTTCCGCATACTGCAATTCGGAATCGATGGACTGCGGCTTTGAATAGATCACCTGATAGATCAGTTCGAGAAGAATCAACCTTGGTTCGTAAGTAAAATGGGCCTTGAATTCGGCCAAAAGCTCATCAAGCCCCCTCGGTGACGAGGTTGCCTCTTTGATCAACTCCTTCAGCCAAAGAGTCTGACTCTGGTTGTAATTCAGATTCTGCCGGAAGAACCGGTGGATGGTGTCGAGTTCCTCGCGGCTCACCTCCCCGTCGATCCGCGCGATATTGACCAGGATATTGACCAGCAGGAAGACAAAACGATTGTGCGCTTCGGTCTGGGACTCTTCATAGGAAGCGATCCGGCTGCGGATAAAGAAATTGAAGCCCCAGAAAACGGCGAGCAGCAGAACGATGACCGACAGACCGGCAAAGAAGATGATCCCGAGAAAATCGAAGAAATTGCCGCCCGTCAACAGGACGATCATCAGGAGGATCAGGAGACAACCGCCGCAACCGGGTTGCTGATGTTTTCGGTAATACATCCCTCTCACTCCTCTCCCTGCTCGGGGCCGAAAAGGGCTTCGGCAAATTCGTCTGCATCAAAATCGCGCAGATCGTCAAGCTGCTCCCCGATCCCGATGAAGCGGATCGGGATGTCAAACTCCCGGCAGATGTTCACCACGATGCCGCCTTTAGCGGTACCATCGAGTTTGGTGAGGACAAGTCCGGTCACATCAACCGCATCGTTGAACATCCGGGCCTGGGAGATGGCGTTCTGGCCGGTGGTGGCGTCAATGACCAGCAGCACCTCATGGGGGGCGCCGGGAATCTTTTTGCCCATCACCCGCTTGATTTTTTTCAGTTCCTCCACCAGGTTCACCTTGGTATGCATCCTCCCTGCGGTATCGACAATGATCACATCTTTGTCTTTACACCGCTCCGGTTCGAGGGCATCGTAGATCACCGATGAAGGATCGGCTCCGGCTTCTTTCGCCACCACCTCGACCCCGATCCGCTCCCCCCAGATCTGCAGTTGTTCGGCAGCGGCGGCCCTGAAGGTATCGGCGGCGACCAGCAGGACCTTCTGCCCCGCTTTCACGAACTTATTGGCCATCTTGCCGATGGAAGTGGTCTTGCCCACCCCGTTGACCCCCAGCACCATGATCACCAGCGGTCCAGCCTCCGGGATCTCAAGTTTCCGGCCGCCTCCCGGGGTTGCAAGATGCGCGGCAATCCGGTCTTGCAGGATTTTCCTGATGGCCGACGGTTCGGCCAGTTCATCGCGCCCAGCCATCTGCCGGGCTTCCTCCAGAAGCTCTGCGGTAATCCCGACCCCGAGATCGGCGGTGATCAGGATTTCCTCAAGATCTTCAAGGAGCTCCCGGTCGATCTTTTTCCGGATTGAAAAAAGATCGTTCAGGCGGCCCATGAATGATTTTCTGGTCCGATCAAGCCCCTTCGCAAGGCGATGTGAATCGCTCACTTTACCGTACTCGGTCCCGGGAGTTTGCCCTTCAGCGCCTTCTTCCGGACCTGTTTTTTTATTACGTCTGAACCAACCGAACATCAGCTTCTTACTCCTCAGTGTTGGAGATAAACCCCGGCGACAACCAGCAGGGCAAAGATTACGAATGACGAATCAACCGCGAATTCAAGCTTCGGACTGTAGGAAAACTTGTCCTTCTCATGGAGCCTGGAAAGAATGAACATGTAGACCAGGACGGGCAGCAGCAGGAGCCAGAGGGGATCAAACCAGCCGGTGGCGACCCCGGCGGTCACCATCAGGGAGAGGGCGATCATGATCCCGTAGAGAAGCATCAGACTTCTGGGCCGGCCGATGAACACGGGAAGTGTTTCCTTGCCGATGATCCGGTCGCCCTGCAGTTCGAAAATATCATAGAGGGCGCTGCGGATGTAGACCAGGAGCAGAATGGTCAGAAACGCCCCGATCAGGCTGTGGTCGAGCCTTTCGCCGCCACCGAGTGCCGGGACGACCACGATGATAAACGCCCAGGCAAAAGAAACAAAAAAGGTTTTTGATCCGGGAATCTCTCTGATTTCCCGCATTCTGAACAAGCCGGGAAGCTTTCTCGGGAAAATACTTAAACTGTACAGGGCGCCCAGCACACTCATCACGACCAGAACCGGAAAGGAGAAGGCATTATTGTTGTAGGCAATCGATAATGAAAAGGCCAGGGCGATCCAGGAGAGAAGCAGTAACGGCCTGCGGAATTTCACCTTGAATTTTTCCCTGACCGGGTCGGAAAAAGCGCCGGAACCGGTGCCGCCGAAACGGTTCAGGTTATGCATGGCAAAGAGATAACTGAAAATCATCAGAAAAAAATCGCCTGAGGTGGCGCCGTTCATCAGCCGGTCGGCAGCGCAGCCGAGAAGACCTCCGCCGAGGGCCACATAGATGTTCGACGACATCAGGGCGCAGATTGCCTTGTAAACAAGAGAAGCAAAGGGCGACTCATCAGGGCCGGGAGTCGATTCGAGGACCTGGATCACCCGGTTGATCATCCACGACGGAGTCGACGCCCCGGCAGTGACCCCGACGCAGGAAAACTGCGCCAGGGAAGCAAGATCGAGCTCCTCCTCGGTTTCGACCAGGAACACCGGCAGACCGTGATTGCTGACAATCTCGCCAAGCCGTCTGGTATTGGCGCTTTCCTTGCCGCCGACCACCACCATCGCCTCCACCTCGCTGCACAGATCGATCACCGAGGCCTGACGTTTGTGGGTGGAATCACAGATCGTATTAAACACCTGGCCGCCCGGACAATTGGCCATGATCGTGTTGCTGATTCTCTCAAAGGTGGCATTGTCCTTGGTGGTCTGGCTGACGATGATATAGGGTGCGTCGACCTGCAGGGCTTTCGCCTCCTCATCGTTACTGACCACCTGTCCGCGGCCACCGGCAAAACCGAGCAGCCCTTCCACCTCGGCATGGTTGCGGTCGCCGACGATCACCGTGGAGGCGCCCTGCTGCTGGTGCCTGCTGATAATTGCCTGAACTTTAAGGACCCGCGGGCAGGTTGCATCTTCAACCCTGGCGCCGGATTGCAGAAGCCGGCTCTTGCTTTCCGGCGGCACCCCGTGGGCCCGGATGATGACCGTTCCTTCCCGCTGGTCGGGAATTTCCCGTAAGATCTCAACGCCCCGCTCTTCGAGCATCTTCAGAACCTGCGGGTTGTGAATCAGCGGGCCGAGGGTGGCAATTTTTTTATCTCTGCGGACTTCGTCGAGGGTCGTTTCGACCGCTCTGCGAACGCCCATACAGAAACCTGCATTTTTGGCGAGTATGACTTTCATATTTTACTGGTCTGAATGTTTTCGGGGATCGGCAACACTAACCATTTTCGGCGGGCAAATCAACAGCCGGCGGCAATTTCAGAAAAAGACAATCCGATACTGTAAAAACGCTACATCTTAACCGGATGCCGACAGATATGGACAACGATTATCGACCGGGCCATGTCCGGATCAAGGGCAAGGCGGGTGTCCCTGGCGGCAATGATGAAAGGGCCTGCCGGGTTGCTGTTGATCATCTCAAGCTCGGTTCCGGGTGTAAGCCCCATGGAAGCGAGCCGTCCCTGCATCTCCCCTTCCCCTTCAATATCGACGATCCTGACCTTTTCGCCGGCGGCCACCATCTGCAATGACAGGTTCACGTCTCTCTTGGCAAAGCAATCGGTGCAGATCCCGTAAATTTCCATCTTGTGCTGCAGAGGATGAAAGCCGAAATCAGAGGCGATCTCCCGCTGCAGTCTTTCCAGGGTATTGTTATGGAACTCCTGGATCTTGCCGCAGGCGGTACAGATGAAATGGTCGTGGTGGGTCCCGAGATGGTGATGTTCATAGGTCGTGTCCTGATCATCGAAGGTCTGCTTCCGGGCAAAACCGCACTGACAGAACATATTCATGGTATTGCGCAGAAACGACATGTTGTACAGATCGTTGTCGATCTTCTTCATCAGCTCGGCAAGACTTGCCAGCGTCACATGCTGCTCGGTGGAGAGAAAGATATCAAGCACCCGGAGCCGGTCTTCGATCCGGGTGGCATTGATCGCCGAGAGTACCGCCTTGAACTGTTCCCGTTCCGCATCGTGCTGTACAACATCGACGGGCTCGTTCTGTTTTTTTGTTTTGTTCCGGTTGCCGAAGGGGAATCTGATCATGGTTTTTACCTAATTTTTTTTCCGTCATGCCGGGCCTGACCCGACATCCAGTTTACGGAGCTCATTAAGAGATCGCACATACGCCCGGTGGTTTAAACCGGGCCGGAAGGTGAAGTCAATTAATCATAAAGAAACCAGTCCCGCCTCATCCGGTCAAATTCCTGCAAATCGTTTTGCCAGCGCCTTTCCAGTTCCGCCACGGGAACGCCATTCTCAAGCTCTGCAAGTATTTCCCGGTTACCGATGATCAGGTCCATCGGCAGTTTTTCATACTCGTACTCGTAGGGCGGCTCCTTGTAGGCAAAATCATCGGGGTAGAGTCCCATCAGGGCCTGAAGAAGAGCAAGAGAAGTCCGGTACGGACGGAACTGCTGGGGATCAACGACCTGGACGTGAAAGCCGTTGCAGAGTTCCCGGGCAAACTTGTTGGAGGTCGGTTCAAAAGCCACCGGCCGCAGGAGGCATCCCGGCAGATCTGTGTCCGCAAGCTTTGCCGACACCTCGCCATGATTGATAAACGGCGCCCCGAAAAGCTCGAACGGCAGGCAGGTGCCGCGGCCCTCCGAGATATTGGTGCCCTCCCAGATCACCTGCCCGGGGTAGACCAGGGCCGTTTCAGGGGTGGGCATATTGGGGGAGGGAAAGAGCCACGGCAGACCGGTATCCCGAAAGAGCATCTTGCGGCGCCAGCCCTCGGCCCTGATCACTTCGATCTCGGCCTCAAAGCCGAAATGGTCATTGAACAGCCGGGCCAGTTCGCCGATGGTCAGGCCATGGCGCATCGGCATGGGATAGAGACCGACAAAGGAAAAGAGGTCACTTTGCAGGATATTGCCCTCAACCAGTTCGCCGCCGATGGGGTTCGGGCGGTCGAGAACGACCACCTTCTTGCCGTATTCAGCGGCGGCTTCCAGGCAATAGGCCATGGTGTAGATGAAGGTATAGACCCGCGTTCCCACATCCTGAAGATCGACCAGCAGCACATCAATATTCCTGAACATCTCGGCGGTCGGTCGGCGGGTCTCGCCATAGAGACTGAAAACCGGCAAACCGGTAGCCCGGTCAACCAGATGGTCCGACTCGACCATATTGTCCTGCCGGTCGGAAAAAAATCCATGCTGGGGCGAGAAAAGGCAGGACAGCCGGCCGGGAAAACGATCGTTTACAATGTCCCGACTGTGCCTGAAACGGCTGTCGGTGGACGCCTGGTTGCAGAGTAGGCCAAGGCGCTTGCCTTCCAGCCAGGGGTGGCCGTCACGGGCCAAAATTTCAATACCGAGGGTGATCATCACTATTAAACCGCCTAGGGTTTTCCCTGCCGCAGATTCAGGGTTTGAATGGTTTAAAATCCAGTTCTTTAATTTCTTTGAAATGTTTTACATTACTTGATGCAAGAACCATATTGTTTTCGACTGCTGTCGCAGCGATTATCGCGTCTCCCGATCTGATATTCGACGACAGGGTATACTCTTCAACATAAATCGAAGCACGATGACCGATGTTCTCGGTCAGTGGAAGAACCCTGAACCCGAAAGACGAAAGGAAATCTTTCACCTGCCGGTGCTGGTTTTTGTTTCTGGCGCATTGCAGCAGTTCCATATAGGTCTGGATTGAGAGATACTTCTCATCCGCCTTCTGCATCAGCCGGGCCGCTTTTTCATTGCCCCTCTGCACCCAGATGAAGATATCCGTATCAAAGATCATCGTAGCGTGCTCCTCTCAGCCCGTCGAGAACATCCTGCACGGATTTGTCGGTATCCTCTGAAAACATACCGAAAAAAGAATGGTCGGTAATCTTTAAAGCCTGCCCTTCTTCAGAGGGAACCAGAACCCCCTTGACCTTGCCACGGTAAAAGACCGTCACTTTCTCATTCCGGTCAAGCGCCTTCAGGACATCCTTCATTTTGTATCGTAAATCAACAACCGTTGCTTTCATGGCGACACCTCCAAACAAATGTATAGTCAGATTATACATTTACCGACTGACTGTTTCAAGGCCATTATAGTTTTTCCAGAATCCTGAATCCGTGAGCGTCCGAGAGCGGCACAGATGCAAGGCGACGACGATGTTGATCATACAGATGGTATATCAAAGAGTTGGCAACGCAGCAGGTACGCGACCGAAGGAAGACTCCGGATGTGCCGATCTCGGACGCCCCGCAGGGCGGCGGGTGAATTTCTGCCCCCGCCACCGAGCAAGATCTTTGCATGTAATTACAGCCGCTTGAAGCGGTATGGTGCACTAAGCCGTCACGGGTTCAGGAGAATATTAATTCAGGTCAAAGTTGCAATCAATGCGCGCTTCCACCCTTGTCATTTCACAAGAATATCTTATAAGTTACAGAAACGAATACACTCAAAATCATCTTTGTGAGAAAGAAATGAAAATAGCGATAAGCGGTAAAGGCGGGGTCGGGAAAACCACCATCATTGCGATGCTCGCCGAGCAGATGCGGCAGGACGGCATGGAGGTGCTGGTGATCGATGCCGACCCGAGCCCGCAGATGGCCCAGACCATCGGGGTGAAAAACCCGGAAAAGATCATCCCCATCGCCGATATGAAACAGACGCTCATCGAGCGCTCCGGCAAAACCGAGGGCTCACCGTTCTACAATATCAACCCCCAGGTCGATGATCTTTTAAGCCGTTACATGGTCGAGGAAAACGGCCTGAAGCTGATGGTTTTAGGCGCGATCGAAACCGGCGACAAGGGCTGCGCCTGCGCCGAGAACACGGTGCTCCGGAGAATGCTGACCAAGATGCTCCTTGGCCCCCACCAGGCGATCCTGCTCGATATGGAGGCGGGAGTGGAACATCTTGGGCGGGGAACGATCGCCGGAGTCGACCACCTGCTGACCGTGGTGATCCCCCAGAAATCAAGCATCAGAACTGCACTGAAAGTAAAAAAACTGGCCGATGATGTCGGCATTAAGAAGGTTCACTTCATCGGCAATCACGTGATCGACAAGGATGACGAGGATTTCCTCACCGAAGGCCTCGGCACAAAACCGATCGCCTTTTTCAGGGAGTACCCGGAAGTGAGCAAGACCGAACGAAAAGGGTTGCCGGTGATCAGCCAGCTGGATTTGATGCGGGAACCGGTAAAGGATGTGCTGGAAGCGCTGAAATAACCGCTCTTGTCTTTACGAAAAATAAAAAAGCCATGCATCCAGCAAAAAAGATGCATGGCTTTTTTTGTCATCCAGTGGGAAACATAACGTCTATATATCATCTCCAGTAGCAGGAGGGACTCCGCCGCCAGGTGGCGGAACACTGCCAATGATAATGACGTTATCAACTGTGACCGTACCGCTTGAGCCATCAATTGTCAGTGATTGAATCTTCGTCGGCGCCCCGTTGTTGTCGGTATAGTCACAGTCAAAACCACCCCGGATGGTAACGTCGATCGGTTTATCGAGGACCAACGGACCGGTTACACAGGAACTTTGGGCCTGAACCGTATCTCCGGACAACGACATCTGCATGTCGTACACCCACTGCAACCCCTGCCAG
>JAHJIQ010000078.1 GCA_018823285.1 Pseudomonadota bacterium | reverse complement strand
GGGAACGAGAAATAGAGAGAGTCTTTCCCCTGGCTCCCGTCTCCTGACGTCTGACTTCTGCCTTTCAGAAAAAGGCTTCACCCTGATCGAACTGATCATGGTGGTGGTGATCCTCGGCATTCTCGGGGTCATGGGCGCCGATTTCATCAGCAAAGGCTTCGAGGGCTTCAACGCCACCAACAGCCGGATTTCAATCTACGAGGAAGGGAAAATCGCCCTGGTCAGGATGGAGCGGGAGATCCATAATGCCGTGCCCAATGCAATTGATCTGGCAGCGGCAAATGATCTTCGTTTCGGGATGATCGATGAGCAGGCGATGAATATTGCCTCCAATATCTTCGGCATGTATCAGGAAAACCCGCCAACTTCCACCATCACCGATCTCTCCGGAGGCGTCCTGCCCGTGGGCAAAGTCGTCTCCATCTACAATCGCGACTGGGCTGACTTTACCGTGGTCGCGACTCACCGACTCTATGGCATAGTGAACCCGGCCGGTCCGCCGATGACCCTGTCAAAAAACATGCCCCCTCCCCGCTCTTCTCCGCAAAAGAGATATTACGCGGTTGATCGCGCGATCAGATATTTCCTGAACGGCACCACCCTGGAACGCTCCCAGTCTCCAATCAACAGCGGAAATCTTGGCACCATTGTCGCAGATCTCACCGGGGCAATTCCGCAGCCGCTGGCCAGAAATGTAACGGCCCTGACCTTCGGCTACACCGCAGGGACCCTGACCAGAAATGCAGTCGTCACGATTGATTTCACCATCACCCGTAATGGCGAAGCGATCGCTTTCCATAAGGAGGTCCACGTCCGAAATGTACCTTAAAACAAATACTCCCACCATTCTCAGGGATCAGAAAGGCATCGGCCTGGTGGCCGCCATGTTCGCAGTGGTGATTCTCGCCCTGTTCGGGGTCCTGATCGCCAGAAATATTGCAACCACAACCGTGGCTTCGGCGGATGATTACCGCTGGGCCCAGGCATTATACTCAGCCGAGGCGACCGGTCATTTAACAATCCTCTACCATGATGGAGGCGGCGGTTTCGGCGCTGCACCCAATCCGGTTGTTCAGAATGTAACTTCAACGATTATAGAAAACTGGGGAGGCGCCGGTAACCCCTCAACTTTAAGTGTTCAGGGTTCAATTACCGGCACCACCATCTCAAGGACCATCGAGGTGAAATATATCCTGTAAATGATGCAATTATTTTGCCGGATAATTTGCTTTTCACAAAAATTTTGTGATAAATTTTTTATTATAACAGGTAGTTAAGAACCTTATTTACTGGAATGGCAACAGATGAAACCTCACATTCCATTGTCTAAATACATTTTTATCTAATGATTTAAGACACATACAACCATCACCGTCTTGCGAGGAACGTATGAGCCAACTCAAAAACAAGCGGGGCTTCACTCTGCTGGAGCTGTTGATCGTCATCATAATCCTTGGGATTCTCTCGGCAACGGCCATCCCCTACTACCTGAATATGCAGAAAGAGGCGAAGATTGCCGCCGTCAAGGGAAGGCTTGCCGCGATCAGGGGCGCCGTAGAACTTGCCCATGCCAAGATCCTCACTTCCGGAATCAACACCGGCATTGAGGGTGACAACCCCGACTGGCCGACCCTCGAAGAGATTCAGGCCAACGAACTGAACCTGGAAACGAGGCCCGAAGCGCTCCGCCATCTTCGGCTGGTCAGAAGCGAGATCTTCTCCAACGAGATCAACAAGGCCCTGCCGAAATGCGGCCTGCCCGACATGACCCCGGCCATGGCCCAGAACCCTTCCGGAGTGACCCCCCGTACCTATGCAGATATCAGCGCCCCGATCCGTAAAGCCAATGAGGCCACCTGCTGGGCCTATTATCCAGGTAACGAACGGGACGAAAACGGGAGGGTCGTCGGGGCGGTTTTCTATCTTAATGACGACCGGCCATTTACCGACAATATCGATTCGGCCGATGAAAGACCGTCTCGCTGGTGATGCCCGGCTGATAAGCCGGGAGTTAAGAGTTTAGAATGCAGAGTGAAGAGTGAAAACAAAACGCAAAGTGAAAAGTAATTTACAACACATACGCTGCCTTCATTTTGCATTTTGCATTTTGCATTTTGCATTTGATTGATAGTAGAGCTGAAGAGCCGGGATTTCAGACAGAGATTTACAATATCGGGGCCCTGAAGACCGCCCCGCCAAGGGGATACAATTTGAGCAAGCTTTTCAACACCCTGGAACAGATCAGGCGCAACGAGTCTTACCAGGTATCAGGAAGCGGAACAAACGCCTCTTCGGGAACAACCACGGAGCTAAAGCGGAAAAAGGCTCTCTTTGTTCTAACCCTGGCTGTTGCCTGTTTCGCCCTTGTCTATTTTGTCGGCCCTCTGATTCTGCAATCCGGAGACAGCAAGAATGTCCACCAGAAAGCCGAAAATATGAGCGGGGTCTCCTCAGATTCACCGGAAAAATCACCGGGTGCGGTGGAAGCGTCAATTCTCCTGCCGCAGGGCGGGCCGAAAGAGCTGAACGATCTGGCCGCACGATTGATCGACAAAAACGAACACTGGCGCGGGATTTATCTTCTTGACGGGATCATCCGCCAACACCCGGAGATGATTGAACCGTTCATCAACATCAGTGTGGCGCTTGCCGAACTCGGGCTCTTTGAACCGGCCAAAAGGTATCTGGAGGAAGCGATGCGGATCGATCCGGAAAATCAGGCTCTCCTGGACAATCTGCTGATCATGAAGAAATCCGGCATCATCGACAACTCCTTCGGGCCGAAAATCCGCAAGGAAGCAAGGGAAGCAAAGGAAACCGGCCACTCCTGGTTTTCGCGAAGTATTCCAGACAGCGAACTGTTCCCCCGGAGCCTGAACTGACTATGAAACTGCCCTTTGCGAAAATTGCCAAAAAGCCGACCTTTGCCCTTTCCGGCAATTCCGAACTCACAATTCTGGCTGAAGTGATCAGCAAACCTGGTTTTTTAGAACCTGAGCTCAAAATTCTCTCCTCCACCGAGGGCGCCCCCGGCAACGAAGTGACCCTCCACCGCCTCCTCTCATCAGTTTCAGCGCGTAAAGGCACCGTTTCCGTGGCCCTGCCGCTTTATCTCTTCAAAACCATCACCGTCTCGATGCCGGTGATGCTTGAAGAGGCTGTCGGTAAAGCGATTCCCTACCACCTGGCAAAAGCACTGGACAAGCCGCTCCAGGATTTTATTTACGACTGGCAGATCACCCGCAGACAGAAAGACCATCTGGAAATCACCGCCTATCTTTTCCCGGCAAAGGTCTTCAACACCATGCGCTCTGAACTTGCCAGAAAACAACTGGAACTGAAATACCTGGAGCCCGATGTCTTTGCCGCCTTTTCCTATCTTACCTTGAGCGGCAAACTTTCCGGCCGGGAAACGGCCCTCTGTTCCTTGGTCTGGCCCGATCACTCGTCTCACGCCATATACGAAAACGGCCAATTGAAACTTGTCAGATCGGTTGAAGGCAAACCGCCCAAGTCCCCGTTTTCACTTGATGAAGAGGAAAAGACACTGGATAAACCCTTACCGGAAGCCGAACCGGTAGACAGTACCGAATCTGCCGAAGCAGATGAAGATCCGTTCCTTGTCGAAGACGATTCGATTCTTTCGGATTTCCTCCTCGCACCCCGGGGTGGGCGAGCACCCGCACCTGCACCGCCGGTATTTGAGCAAATCCCGAATGCTGATGAGTTTTCAGCGGAGAATGATGAAGACAACTTCTCGACCGAGACCTTCCCGGTAGAAAAAGACCATACATGGCCGGAATACATCAACTCTCTCGGCCTTGAAATGATCCGGACCAGAGACTACTTCTCCTCGATTCTGAAAGGATCTGAACTGAACAAGGTGTTTATCGGTGGCGCGACGACGTTCTTCGACAATATGGGAGAAATCACCCGCTCCACCATCAACGCCGAGCTTGCTCCCCTGACTGAAGCCGCCGGAACCGAAGAGTGTCCGGATCTTATACGCGCGATCTGTATCGGCACCGCTGCCAGGTAAGGAAAGATGCTGCAGAGGATAAATCTCGTACCGCAGAAACCCCTCTCGGAGACACTGAAAGTGATCTCCCCGCTGATTCTGCTCCTTCTGATGGGTATCGTTCTGGCCTCGGTTTTTATCGAGATCAGAATCATCGAATCGCGAATAGCAAATACAGAGCGCGAGAAAAGCGCCCTGCAGGAAAAACAGCTGCAGGCCAACATCATCCTCGCCAGCAAACAGCGTCTGGCTGAGGAGATAAGCACTCTAGCGGAGCAGAAAGACAAAATTGCCGGCGAGGTCGCTAAAATCGAGTCGATCAGAAGCAGGAAAAGATACTACACCAGGGCTTTGAATATTATTTCCGGCTCCTTGCCCGCTTCAGTGAAATGCAACAGGATTTCGTTTCAGGAAAGCCTGGGCTCCGTTGAAGGTGTGGCCATGAAATATCAGGACCTCCCTGTTCTGGTCAAAGACCTGGCGGATGACGGTTTCATCCGCCACGCGGTACTCAATGAAGTCGACCGGATGGCAGGCAAAGGCTCCGACGGTCTCAACTTCAGAATAACTTTCACCATGGAATAGATACTTCCGAGATGAAAAAACTACAGCTGAACGAGATCACCAGGCACCTCCGCCAGTTCCAGTTCATTCTCCGGAACGACCGGGAAGCCATGAACCAGTTCAGGATCATTGTTCTCGGTCTTCTGACCTGCTTTGCCGTATATTACGCGGCCAACGCGGTACTGATCGCACCCAAAGCTAAAAAACTTGCCGATAAAATTGCCCAGAAAGAAGAAGTTTCGGCAACCAAAACAGAGGATTCGACCAAAAATATTGTGCCACTCATCACCCAGATGCAGACCCGGAAAAAGATGCTGCAGGAAGAAATCTCCATCCTCAAACTCCGCGAAAAACTGCAGCGCGAACAATGGGGCTCCATCGGTGACGCCGGCAGGTTCAACAAGGTTCTCTTCACCATGACCCCTTACGCTCCGTTCAGCATTGAAAAGAGCCTGACCCAGATGATTCAGGGAGAGAAGAGATCTCTTGAGATGTTTGAAGAACATCCGACCAGGTTGACCGGCAGCGGGAGCTATCACGATGTGGTGACCTATCTGCAATATATAGAAAACAGCCCTGAGATTGCCAAAATCGACAATCTGGAACTGACAACCGTGAGCGATGAAAAGGATGCAGTCGATGAAACTCTGCACTTTTCCCTCATGGTCAGCAGAATTCTGCTCAAGGATTCACAATGACCTCCACGGGCCCAATGTTCACATATTTCCGCTTGCAGTCAGCCGTCGCGCTTGTGCTGTTGTTCTTTGCGGCAAGCCCTTTCCCCGCAATTGCGGAGGAAGCGCCGGAGACCCTGGTGGTCAGACCTGAACGGCTACCGGCCAAAACCAGGAGCGACAACTCCCTGGTCCCGGCCCGGGACCCTTTCATCTGGCCCCTTGAGCAATTGCGGAAATTTGATGAGAGAGATGAAGGCAGTAAAAAAGACCCCTTTGCCGATTTTAAATTGAACGGCATTCTCTGGACCGGCAGGGAACCGGTGGCCATCATCAACAACAAGCCCCTGAGACAGGGAGAAACCATCGACGGAGCAAGAGTCCAGAGCATCGAGAAGGACAGCGTGATCCTTGCAAATCGGAAAACCAGCCGGACACTTCGTTTCCCGGATCCATTTATTGAATTAAAGAAAGAGAACTCAGGCGGGAAAAAATGAACGAGATCCCCATGAACAGACAGAACAGAACTATCCGACAGTTTGCAACGCTCCTCCTGGCATTGCTGTCGTTTCTCATCGCTTCGACAGCACCGGTATTCTCCCAGGAGTCGGCCCTCGACAAACTAAAAAACCAGCCCGCTTCACTGAAAACAAAGGAGCTGAAAGTAAAGACTTTACTGCAGGCCATCGGTCGGCAGGGAGGAATAAATATTTATGTGGATGACAAGATTGACGACACCATCGACATCGATATGGAAAACCTGACCCTATACGAAGTGTTCCAGGTTGTGGTCGAGGCAAAAAATCTCCATTATGCCGAAAAAAACGGCATCATCTTCATTGAACGGGAAACCGATTTCCAGAAAGGCTTCAAGGACGTCATTACCGACAGATTCTGCACGAGCTTCGGCAACGCCAAAGACCATGTGGAAAAATTAAAACCTTTTCTGGACAAGGGCGGTTCACTGACCGTGACCAATCGGGGCAACTGCCTGATCGTCAGGGACCGTTCCGAAAATGTGGCCAGAGTAAAACAGATCCTGGCCGAACTCGATCAGCCGGTGCCCCAGGTCCATATCGAGGCGAGGATCGTCTCCATCTCCCAGGACGCCAAGCGGCAGCTCGGGATTAAATGGGGTTATGACAACCTGAAGACCAATAATCCGGTAAGCGCTGCCTCGGATCTCTCGATCAGCGGCTCATCCAATCTGGCCGTGGGTTTTATCCGCGACAATCTTGATCTCTCCATTGACCTGCAGGCCCTGCAGGAGGATGACAAGCTGAAAATACTCTCCGCCCCGAGAATCCTGGTGATGGACGGGCAGCAGGCTCTGATCAAACAGGGCAAGGAAGTTCCCTATGTCACCCAGTCCGGCGACCTGATCAACACCTCCTTTCGCGAGGCAAACTTAAGCCTCCAGGTTACCCCAAGGGTCCTGAGGGACAATTATATCGTCCTCGATGTGGTGGTCACCAACGACAGTGTGGACCAGACCAATCTGGTGGGCAGCGAGCCGCTGATCAACAAGCAGTCGATCACCACCAATCTCTTTCTTGAAGATGACGTCACCGTGGTGATCGGCGGCATTCTGCTGCAGTCCGAAGACAGCGAATCCGGCAGGGTGCCGGGCCTCTCAAGCATCCCGCTCCTTGGCAACCTCTTTAAAAACTCATCGACCAACAAGGAAAAATCGGAGCTGCTGGTCTTCATCACCCCCAGAATTATCAACATGTCACCCATGTTCTCCGAAGTCGGGACACCTGTTGTCGAGTCTGCGGTCGCGGATTCATCCGAACCGCAGGGAGCGGCAACCGGCGAGAAAAATGCCCCGCAGGAAGGGGCTGACAAAGACTGGTGATCTTTTCATGAACCATCTCGCCTACTTCGGTTTCAATGATGACCCGTTCCGGATGACCCCGGACCGGGACTTCTTTTACGCCTCGGGAAATCATACTTCCCTGGCCGAAACCATCAAGTTCGGCCTGAAACAGGGAGACGGCTTCATCATCGCCCTGGGGGAAGTGGGGACCGGCAAAACCATGCTGCTCAGAATGCTGATGGGCGAACTGGACCTCGAATTCGAAACGGCTTTTCTGGTCTCCCCGCACCTGACCCCGAAACAGCTGCTCCTGGCCATCCTTTGTGATATCGGCCTGGAAGAACGGGGCCACAGCAGGATGAGCCTGGATCATCTGCTGCGAATCCTGAACAACTACCTGTTCACACTTTCTAAAAAAGGCAAGAGACTCCTGATCATCATTGATGAAGCGCAGAATCTGCCCGATGAAAGTATCGAACAGCTGAGACTGCTCTCCAATTTTGAATCGGACAAGAGCAAATGGCTGCAGATCATTCTGGTCGGCCAGCCGGAACTGAAGGTAAAAGTAGAGCAGAAACATCTCCGCCAGCTTCTGCAGAGAGTGACGGTGATGGAGACCCTCTATCCTTTAACGGAAAAGGAGATGGCCCTCTACGTCCATTTCCGGCTGAACAAAGCGGGCCGTGGTGATCTGCGGCTCGACAAGAAGGCCCGCCGCGAACTCTGGCGCTATTCCGGCGGGGTGCCCAGGCTGATCAACAAACTGATGAGCAGGGTGCTCCTGGTTTCCTATGCCAGGCAGGGGGATTTCAACAGGAAAGTGATCCTGGAGGCCGCAGAATCGCTGCATCTGAAGAAAAAGGGGTGGTTCGGAAAACTGTCTTCCGGCAGGTGGTTCATACCGCTGGCGGCTGCGCTGCTCATCGCCCTTTCATTCATTGTAACCAGGCCCCATGAACTGTTCCTGACCTGGCTGGAAAGATAAACTATGGCCCAGATAAAAACTAAAAAGAGATTCGGCGACATCCTCGTTGACGGCGGGCTCCTGACCGCGACCCAGCTGCATCAGGCCCTCTCCTACGCTTCCGACCGGGAGATCAAACTGGGCATGGCCCTGCAGGAACTCGGTTTCGTGAACGATGTGGCGGTGGCGAGGACCCTGGCAACCCAGCTCCGGATGCCGTTTGTCGATCTGGAAAAAATCGTCATCGACCCGGAGATCGTTACCGCCATCCCGGAACTGATGGCCCGAAAATTCAAGGTTGTCGCCATCGGCCGTAAACCCGGCGAAATCCTGGTGGCCTTTGCCGACCCGCTGAACATCTTCGCCACCGATGAACTGACCAAACATCTGAAGGAAAAGCTTGTCCCCTGCGTGGCCGTTGAATCACGGGTCGTCTCCGCCATCGATCGTCTCTATGCGAACACCGATGCCCCGATCATCTCCATGGAAGGCAGCGCCGAAGAGTCCGAAGCGGTCACGATGGTGAACGACATGCTGCTCCAGGCGGTCCGCGAAGAGGCGAGCGACATCCACCTTGAACCAAACGAGAAAAGTCTGCGGGTCAGATTCAGGGTTGACGGGATGATGCGGGTGGTGAAGGAGTTTCCCTCGGAACTGCATCCGAGCATCGTTTCCAGGATCAAGGTCATCTCACAGATGGACATCGGTGAGCGCAGGAAACCACAGGACGGGCGTTTCGAAATCCCGGTTTCAGGGCGTGATTTTGATGTCAGGGTCTCCACCCTGCCCATCAATTACGGCGAAAAGATCGTCATGCGTCTGCTGGACAAATCCAAGGTCAAGATCGACATGCGGGATCTGGGCCTTGAAGCGGAACAACAGAAACTCTTTGAAAAGCATCTCTATAACCCCCACGAAATCATTCTGGTGACCGGACCCACCGGCAGTGGCAAAACCACCACCCTCTATTCGGCCCTGAACCTGATCAACTCGGTCGACAAAAACATCGTCACCGTCGAAGACCCGGTCGAGTATGAACTGGCGGGGGTGAACCAGGTCCAGGTGAATCCTCGGGCCGATCTCACCTTTTCTTCGGCCCTGCGCTCAATTCTCAGACAGGACCCGGACGTGGTGATGATCGGCGAGATCCGCGATGTTGAAACTGCGGAGATTTCGATCCAGGCTGCCCTGACCGGACATCTGGTCCTTTCCACCCTCCATACCAATGATGCCTGCGGCGCGGTGACCAGGCTCATTGATATGGGAATCCCGCCCTTTCTGATCTCTTCCGCGCTTGGGGCGGTAATCGCCCAGAGATTGGTGCGGGTGCTCTGCAAAAAATGCCGGGAACCTTTCAACCCGCCGCAAACCCTGCAGGAAGAGCTGGGAATCGACTATGATCCGGAACTGACCTTCTACCGGGCCAAGGGCTGCGCCAGATGCGATCACACAGGCTTCAAGGGCCGGGTCGCCATCTACGAAGTCCTGTCTCTCAGTTCGGCCCTGGAAGATCTGATTATGGAACGAGCCTCCACCCACGAACTCTATCGTCTGGCTGTTTCAGAGGGGATGGTCACTCTCAGACGATCTGGAATCCTCAAGGTAATCAGTGGTCAGACCTCTCTTGAAGAAGTCTTGAGGGTCGCCATGGAGGTCAGGGATTAACGATGCCCCCTTTTTATTATGAAGCCATCGATGCCAGCGGCAGAATAAGCTCGGGACGATTCAACGCCGAGATGATCTCCGATGTCGAATCCTGGCTGGGACACAACGGGCTGACCCCTGTCAATATCGAAGCCGTTTCCGAGAATGACGGCCTCGGCCAATTTCCAGCCGCAGGCGACCGCACCCCGACCACCATCGAGAAATTACGGGGGGTCACCCTCGATGATCGCATCCTCATGTGCCGCCAGATCTCCACGATGCTCCGGGCCGGAGTGGCCATCCTTCAGTCGCTTGATATCATGGCCAAGCAGGTCAACAACACGGTTCTCCGAAACATTCTTGCGGAAGCCGGCTTGAGCATTGAAGGCGGTTCCAGCCTGAGTGATTCCTTCGCCAATTATCCCAAGGTCTTTGACCAGCTTTTTCTGAACGTGATCCAGGTCGGCGAAGAGTCAGGCACACTCGACCGTTCATTCAACTACCTGGCCGCCCTCTATGAAAACGAAAAAGATGTTCATGAACGGATCAAAGCCGCAACCAGATATCCTAAAATAGTCATCACCGCAATTTTCATCGCCGTCTTCATCCTGATGTCCTTCGTGGTCCCGAAGTTCGCAAGCCTTTTCGCCAACGCCAAAGTGGCCCTGCCGCTGCCGACCAGAATCCTGATTTCAGTAAGCGGTTTTTTTGCCGAATATTATCTGGCGATCGCCATTTTTATTGTTGCCGTGATTATCATGTACCGGGTCTCGCTGAATTACGAAAAAGTCCGGCTGATCAGGGACCGGCTCCTTCTTAGAACTCCGGTTTTCGGTGACCTTTCCATCAAGATCTACATGTCACGGTTCTGCCGGGTTTTTGCGGTCTTGACCGAAAGCGGCATCAACATCATCAAGACCCTGCAGCTGGCAGGTTCCGCCCTGAACAACCTGGTCCTGTTCAAGAGTCTCGAAAAGGTCCGGGCCGATGTTTCCGAGGGAATGGATATCCATTCCGCCATGGATAAATTCAAAGTTTTCCCGCCAATGGTGGTCCAGATGATTGCGGTCGGCGAAGAGTCGGGGCAGCTCGATGAAATGATGGGCAAGGTGGCCGACTATTTCGACGATGAAACAAATTACACCATCAAAAACCTGGCAACCCTGATTGAACCGTTCCTGCTTCTTTTTCTGGGAATCATGGTGGCATTCATCGCGCTTTCCATCTTCCTGCCCATGTGGAATATCATGAGCGTCATGCGCGGTTGATGGAATCATGCATCGATTGAACCTCTCCCGGGACAACCTCCTGCACATTGCCGTTCTCACCCTGCTAACGGCGATCATCTATATCCCCTCCCTGGATGTGCCTTTCATTTTTGATGATATGCCGAATATCGTCCTGAACCTGAGTGTCCATGCCGAAACCCCGGCAGATCTGCTGAATGCCTTCAGATCAGGAGTTTCCGGGACCAGACCGCTGGCCATGCTCTCCTTCGCCGTCAACCACCTGCTGACCGGGCTTGATGTCTTCGGCTTCCATATTTTCAACATCGCCATCCACATTCTGAATGCGCTCCTCCTTTACCTGCTCCTTCTTCTTATTTCGGCCCTACACGCTCCTCCTGGCCAGGGAAATGACCGTTACGACCCGGCTTCGGCAAAATATGCATTCTGGGCGGCAGCGCTCTGGGCAGTGAATCCGGTCCAAACCCAGGGAGTCACCTACATTGTCCAGCGGATGACCTCGATGGCCGCCTTTTTCTACCTGGCGGGAATTTATATCTTTCTGCTCTGGAGAAATGGTTCGTTCCGGACCAGTTTTTTCGCGCCGGCATTCCTTGTCATTTTCACAGCCGGTATGGCCTGCAAGGAAACCGTTATCACTTTGCCGGCAGCCCTTTTCCTCCTTGATTACATCTATTATCCCGACAAGTTCAGAAAAAACCTGCTGCCGCTTGCGACTGCTGCCGCCCTGATGTTCATTCTGGGACTATGCTATCTTCAGGGCAGCATGCCGGACTGGAGCGCCACCTACCCGAACCGGAACTTCAGCCCATGGGAGCGGGTCATGACCCAGTGGCGGATCCTCTGGCATTATCTCTCCCTTTTTCTTTTCCCTCTGCCCGGAAGACTGCACCTGACCTATAATGTGCCTGTTTCGACCACCCTTTTTTCACCATGGACCACCTTGGCCGGTCTTGCGGCGATCATTGCCTCCCTCACCCTGGCAGTCAGGATCCGCAAAATCCGCCCGGACTTTTCCTTCGGGATACTCTTCTTCTTCCTGGCCGGGGGTCCGGAGGCAAGCTTTGTCAATCTGGAACTCGCCTTCATCCACCGCCTCTATCTGCCGAGCCTGTTTCTGCCCTTTGCGATATTCAGTCTGATCCCTGAGAGTGTCAGAAGAAAAACCGGGGTGATTCTGATCATGCTGATCGCCCTTCTCTCCTACTGGACCATCACCAGAAATGACGAATGGAATGAGACCCGTAGTTTCTGGCAGGAAAATATTGAACGTGGCGCACGAACCGCAAGGGCCAAGAACAATACCGCCGCCGCCCTGATTGACAGCGGACGGTTTACCGCAGCACTGCAAACGATTGATGAAGGGCTGGAGATGGCAACCCTTGCTGAAGACCGGAAGCTTCTCCTCTATAACCGGGGATATACCCTCTTCTACCTGAACAGACATGACGAGTCTCTGGTCTCATTCAGGAAAGTCGCCGACGAATTCGGCGCCTTCAGACACACCTTCCTTTTCATCGGCCTGATCTATCTGCAGCAGGGCGAGACGGCAAAGGTATTATCAATTATAAACAAGCTTGAAGAGTACGAAAAACTCAGCTACCAGGGGAAAATCCTCAGTGCGAATATTCTGACCGGAGAAAACAAGTTTCCCGAAGCAGAACAGCTCCTCCAGGAAGCATTGCGAAACGAGGCCCGAAGCCAGCTCTACATCCGGCAACGTCTGCAACTGGAACTGGCAAAGACCTATCTGAAAGGAAACAAGATCCAGCCCGCCTATGAGCTCTTTCTGGAAATGACCCGGACATATCCACAGAATTACAACATCTGGAAAATGATTTATCTGATGCTTGAATCCGGCGGGGATAAAAAAAGCGCAGAAAAGGTGCGGGATTTTCTTGAATCAAAAGGGGTAATGCCAAACAGAAAAGCCCCGCCTGAATAAAATCAGGCGGGGCTCGAAAATAACTAACGGATAATTATCAGAAACCGGCTTTTGTCAGAACTGCTTTCTGGGTAGGGATCGTTCCTCCAACAGGTGCTTCAGCTGTAGACACAGTTATTACGAATGTCGAATCGGCAATACTGTACAGCGTACCACCATTGATAGACCACCCGTCAGGCAGCCCTTCCATGGCGGCAATCAGAGAAGTTGCATCGGTAATAGCCGTGGAACCGGTCGGGCTGAAAAGCCTGGATGCGAAATTTATAGCCGTAGCTGCGTTTGCCCCTCCGTAAACACCCTCGGCAGATGCCTGGGCGGCCTCTGTTCTTAAATCCTGATATTTAGGAACAGCCACCGCGGCCAAAAGGCCGAGAATCACTATTACCATCACCAGCTCTATCAAGGTAAAACCCTTCTCGTTACGTGACATACCAGCCTCCTTTTCACCCTTCGGGTATAAGTTTCGTCCGAGCAGACCAGCTGCTCAACTTAAGCTTTATCGTCAATTCATAATCGGTTGATTCCCAGAAAATGCGCAGCATATTAAGTTCTACCACAAACAAATCGGCCAACTCAAAATAAAAAATAGAAATATTTGGTTCATTCGTAAAAAAGTTGAAAATCAATCAATGGCTGTAATTGCATGAAAAAGAAAAAGCATCGGATTTAACCAACTTTGTTAAGGTTTTGTTTCCCGACAGAACCATGACAGAGAGGAGAAATCCGATGCACCT
>JAHJIQ010000077.1 GCA_018823285.1 Pseudomonadota bacterium | reverse complement strand
TGCCGGTTACCTATCCAACGCCAGGAAATGGGATTGGCTCTCCAAGAAGCTCCTGCTTTCCATGTTATCCGAGAAACCGGCCGTTGCCGTAAAGGAGTACAGAAAATTCATCCAAGGCGAAGAAACTCAGGAAGTGCTGGGGTTTTTCGGTAAAAAAAATCTGCCTTCTGTTTTCGGAACAGACACTTTTGTCCAATGGGTAAAAGATGAATTTTTCGAACGGAACAGACATCAAGAAGTACCACAATCCTGGCAACTTGCTCCATCGATTCCGGATATAAAGGAAACAGTCTGCCAGAGTTACGGAATTCCAATTACAGCATTAGCAAAGACCGTACGTGGTCAAGCAAATGAACCAAGGAACCTGGCTATCTATCTCTGCAGGAAACTCAGCCGGGAGAAATTAGAGGATATTTGCAAAGGATTTGACCTTGGCAGTTACAGTTCAGTCAGTAGCGCGGTTATTCGCACGGAAACTCTACTTTCCAATGATAATCGTCTTCGCAAAATGCTTGCAGAAATTAGGTCGAAACTGAGCAAGGGTCAAGCAAAGACTTGACCCCTTTTCTTTTCCGCACGGAAACTCTACTTTCCAATGATAATCGTCTTCGCAAAATGCTTGCAGAAATTAGGACGAAACTGAGCAAGGGTCAAGCAAAGACTTGACCCCTTTTGCAATGATAATCGTCTTCGCAAAATGCTTGCAGAAATTAGGTCGAAACTGAGCAAGGGTCAAGCAAAGACTTGACCCCTTTTCTTTTCTTTTTTTACTTTTACCTTTTAAAACCGGGCCTTAAAAAATCATCCGGCCGGAAAAACACTTCCTCGCTAAACTGCTTTTTCTACAGGCTCGTTATGCCTTCAAAAAACAACTTGTTTGACCATAATAACGTACGGTATAATGTACCATAAAAACAACTGCGAGGTGCATTATGCAAAGATTGAAAATCGATCAAGACATTCGTCCCATGTCAGAATTCAGAACTGGAATTGCTTCTTTCCTGAAACAAGTACATGACACAAAAAGACCTTTAGTTATTACCCAACACGGCAAAGGTGTTGCGGTGCTGCTTGACGTAGCAGCGTATGAGGCCATGCAAGAAAAAATGGAATTATTGGAGGACGTACAAACTTCCATAGCACAAATTGATGCTGGGAGTGGCATTGATCATAATGAAGCAAAAGCAGCAATTTTAGGGCGGATTTGAAAATGAGAATCATTTGGTCTCCCCTCGCAATAGACAGGACAACAGAAATTGCGGAATACATTGCTCAAGACAATCCCTCAGCAGCCACAAGTTGGGTAGAAACTTTATTTGACAAGGTTCAACTCCTCAAATCATCACCTAAAAGTGGCCGAATAGTTCCGGAAACACATAGAGAAGACTTTCGAGAGTTGATTTATGGAAATTACAGAATTATCTACCGGGTAGATAAAAGCAAAATATCTGTACTTACTGTTCGGCATGGCAAACAAATTTTGCCGACAGAAGAAATAAGGCATAACAAGCGCATACCAGACGGGAAGAACGTTCGCGGCGCTGACGCGGCAAGTTTTGGCGGCCCGCTTGTTACCCAAAACGTTGAGCCTGTAGAAAAAGTATAAATAGCTGGAATTGTTAGGTGAAATGCTGTGAGATCCGAGTGTTTATTGCATGAGCACCCCTCACCTTCTGCACCGGATATTACAATGCCAAACTTCAAGCCGTAATCCACTGCTCAGGGGATATTTGCCCCGATCCATCTCTCGCATCAGATCCGGAAAGGAACCTTTGAATACACCCTGAACTTCCTGGTGGACAACGAGCTGGATCTTTCCGTATTCAATGCCCGTTATAAAAACGATGAGACCGGAGCTCCCGCCTATTCCCCCAAAATACTGATCAAGATTGTTCTTTTGGCCTATTCACGCGGTAATACGATTCCTTGTGCGGAATTCGTCGATAGGTTGTTGGGGGATTGTATCTGTGCCGTAACTGCCTGATCGGGGGAGGTTTTTAAAAGATTAACGGGCCGGGAGATCGATCGTCAGTAATTGGCTATTTCCAAGAGGTTGCCATCCGGGTCGCGGAAGTAGATCGAGGTGAGCGAGCCGATGGCGCCGGTTCGCCGGACCGGGCCTTCGATGATCACGACGTTGTTTTCCCGCAGGTACGCGATGATTGTGGCGAGCGGGGTGTCGCTGATCAGGCAGAGATCGGCCGAGCCTGGTGCGGGGCTTGTCGCATGGGGGGATATCTCTCTGCCGTACTCATGGAGGTTGATCTTCTGGTTGCCGAAGGCGAGGGCTTTGCGGTTTTCTCCGAAAGTGACCACCTCCATGCCCAGTATCTTCCGGTAAAACTCGCAGGTTCTGTTTATATCCGTGACGGTCAGGACCAGATGGTCGATGTTCTTGATCGTTACCCTCATTCTGCGGCCAGAATAAAGTCGGTGATGTAGGGGTTTTCTTCCTTTTCCCAGGCGAGGGTGGAGGTGGGGGCCTCCCCGTAATCGTGGCCCGGCAAGACCTTAGTGGTATCCGGAAGGGGCAGGATTTTGTCCTTGATCGAGGCCAGCAGCTTGTCAAACGAGCCGCCGCTGAGATCGGTGCGGCCGACATCGCCGACAAAGAGCGTGTCGCCGGTGAACAGATTTCCAGCGACAAGATAACAGACCGACCCCGGAGTGTGTCCTGGGGTATGGATGACCCTGATCCGCAGGGATCCCACTTCAAGGACTTCCCCGTCTTTCAGGCGGATATCGGCCGGGCCGGGAGGCACCAGGCCGAGTTCTTTCTCGGAAACCAGGCGAACCGCAGGATCGGCGAAGAAGATGTCGTCGTCTTCATGCATGCAGACCGGGATGGAGAACGCCGCACTTAATTGCCGGTTCGCCACCACATGGTCGGCGTGGCCGTGGGTGTTTAAAATGAACAGGGGGTGCAGTCCGTCCTCCCTGACGGACTGCAGGATCAGATCAGCGTCGCCGCCCGGATCGATGATCACACAATTTTTTGTTTTCGGGCAGGCGACGAGATAGCAGTTCACCCGGAAAGAGCCGACCACGATCTGTTTGATTAAAATCTCATCGGTCATTTCAGATGACGAATTCGGTGACCCAGAAATCATGCTGGTTGCAGAAGCTGGTGGCGTAAAGATCGGAATGCCCAGCAGGGACCTCATATTCCGAGAGAGCCTTTTTGTCGGTACCGGTGAAAGTGGCGTCACCGAGAACCTCACCGGTGCTGGAGACCAGGGTGTGGCGGACAATGAAATGGGCTTCGGACATCGGATGCTTGGTCTCAATGGTCACCTTGCGGCCGTTTATGGTGACCACCGGGGCGTGGCTGCCCACTTTTCCCGCCCATTTTCCGGGGTTGTCCTTGGTATAAACGACCCCGGCCGGAAAAGAGCTGCCGCCATAAGCGAGCGCCGGGACCACCCTGCTGGTGACGATGCCTGCGGTTACTGCCGCGGTTGCCTTTAGAAAATCTCTGCGATCTTTCATTTCGGTCTCCTTTTGGTAATTTGATTGATCTGTTTTCCGCCTCAAATGACTCGAAAGTATCAGCCAACAATAACCATTATAGGCGGCGAAATAAATTTTAACAGAGCAAAAAAAATGAGCTGCTGGAAACGATCCGGGGGCTAGTGTCGCGTCAAGGATGAAATGTCATAATATTTTTCCGGCATTTTTTGTGCCGGCAAGGCATGTGTTGGGTTGCATAGCAGCGCTATGTAACCCAACAGGTAACGCAGGAGGCGCGAAAAACGACGAGAAAGATGTGACGGTTCAGAGTTGACGTGACACTAAGGAAAAAGAGAGATAAGGGCCATGATCCAGAGAGAGAGGGCGTTTAAAAGGCTGAGCAGCACGGCCGCGCTGGCCAGGTCCTTGGCGCGGCCGGCAAGCTCGTGATAACCGGGGGAAGCCAGATTGACCACCGCCTCAAGGGCCGAGTTGATCAACTCGGTGATCAGGACCAGGGCGTTTGCTGCGAGGAGAATTGCCTTGAAGGGGAGGCTTAAAGGGAGCAGGGCCAGGAGCGGCAGTAGCAGGACAAAGAGAAGCAGCTCTTGCCTGAAAGCGGTCTCGCGGGTTGCGGCAAAGCGCAGCCCGGCCATGGAGTATCCGAAGGCGGAAACAATTCTGGAAATCCCTTTTTTCCGCCCGGGAATCTTCTGCGTCACATCTTCGCTGGTCATGGCTGCCATCTCCGGTGGGCATTCACATCTTCCGCAAAGTCTGCCGAGACCAGCAGGTCCCGCCAGTCGGTCTGGGCGAGGATCACCGCCTCCAGGAGCTTTTCCAGTCGGCCTTCGCTCACTTTGAGGGCGGCAAAACGTATCCGTTCCATGGAAAATTCGTCAGCGTTTTCGCAGAAAGGAATATTGTCGCCGCACTCGATCTCTAGAAGCTGCCGGACCTCATCCCGAAGAGACTCGGGAAAGAGAGCCGCGATTTTTTTAGCAGTCTCCTCACTTAACGGCAGCATGTTTCAAGGCGATTTTTTCAAACATCATCACCATCCCCACTCCCAGGGCGAAAATGGATTCGATCCGCAAATGGTCTTCGGCGGAGCGGTCAAAAAAGATGTTCAATCTGCTTTCCAGATCGTCTTCCGGCTGCCAGTAGCAGATCATCACCGGGACCTTCGGCAGGGGATAGAGGGCGAGAGACATGTCGGCCGCAAAATCGTTTTCCGGGATATGGCCGCTGAAAATACTCAGCAGGTCGGCAAAGAGGTCGGGGTGGTCATCGGCAAGTTTTCGTAACCGCTGTTCGCCTCTTTTCACAAAGAGCGCGTTCATCGCACTGCCGTTTTTCAGCTCCCGGAAAGGGACCCAGTGGCCGGTCACGTCCTTCCCGGAGCTTTCGCTGAGGTAACTGAGCAGCGGGATGGCAAGGCCTGGGTGGGTGTGGCATTCGGATGTGATATTGCCGAGCGTGTCGATGGTGAAATTTTTGCCGAGGGATTTGACCACGATTTTATCGCCGACGAGTTCGGCGCCGATCTTTGCGGCGGTTTTGGCGAAATCAAGTCGGGAGACGCTTTCTTTCAAAATATCCAGTTTTTCGGCGAGCTGGACATCGTAGAGGGTCGTAGCGCGTCCGCCGCCGCTGAACTTTGCAATGACGGCAGGGTCAAGGTGCGGGCAATCAGCAAGCTTTTTTCCGCCGCTGACCACCGCTGCGGAAAAAGCGAGGCAGGTCGGCAGGTAGCACTGGCCGCAATTGTTTTTGGGCAGGAGTTTGTAGACATCGAGCGGGTTTTTGAGTTCAGACATGGCGGGGGCTATTTCTCCGCTTGAAACTTATCCTGGAGGAAGGAGCCGGTCTGCTTGTCGCCGTCCGGGAAGGTGTAGGTCCCCCGGCCGTCTTTTTTGCCCCTCTTGAACTCTCCCTCGTAGCTGCCGCCGTCAGCATAGATAAAAAGCCCCCGGCCGTGGAAAAGACCATTTTTGAATTCCCCTTCGTACCGGGCGCCGTCAGGGAAAGTCATCTTCCCCGCACCTTCCGGGATGTCGTTGATGAAATGCCCCTGGTACTGTGAGCCGTCGGCGTAAATATAGACCCCCTCGCCGTACTTCAGGCCCATCATGAACCCGCCGCTGTAACTGCTGCCGCTGGGATAGGTTATTTTGCCGATGCCGTCCTGCTTCCCTTTCCGGTAATGCCCATCATACTCGGTGCCGTCCGGATATTGCATGCGGCCCTGGCCCTCCATGATCCCTTCTTCAAAATCACCGGTGTAGATGGTGCCGTCAAGGAAGCGGTACACTCCGCGCCCCTCCTCGCAGTCGCCTTTGACGCAGCCGCTGGCGCCGAGGGCATTGGTCGAGATGGCGGCATTGAGGACCAGGATGCAAAGGATGAGAGGTTTCTTCATGAACACTCCTTGAAGACGCATGGGAAAATCTTTCTCCGCAACGCGAAGTTTAATAAATCGGTCGCTTTTTTTGCGGACTGTTTCAGGGTGAATAAGTTTGCGGCAGCAGGCAGATTATAAAGGTCAACTCCCGATTCGGCAACACTTTACAAGCCTCGCCGGAAAGATCTGTTTCCGGCAGGTATGCAGGGTGTTCAGAGAGCTGCCCCCCGGCCGGCGGCGGCCATGTAGATCACCGACTCCTCATCGGGGTCGAGATGGAGAAGGTCGTTCATCTCCCGGTCGAAAAAGGCCGCCATCGGGCACGCCGAAAGCTCCAGTGCTTCAGCGGCAAGCAGCAGATTCTGGCAGATATGGCCGGCGTCAAGGAGGATGTAGCGCATGCCGCGATGGCCGTATTTGCTCATGGTCCTGCGGAAAACGGCCGACCAGATAAAGGTCACCGCCGCGGTGGCGGCAAAATTCTGGCCAAGGGCGGCCGCGGCAAGGTCCGGCCCCGGCGGCGAGGAGGTGAGTTTTTCCAGTAGAAACTCCTGTGGCTCAAAATGATAGATCCCCGCAGCAATACCTTCCACCCGGTTGATTGCCAGGTAGGTTTCAATCGGGTAGAGCGCCCCTCCCGAGGGGGCGGTCCGAAAAAAGTATTTCCCGGCCTGGCCGGTGATCCCCTGGGCAGCCCAGAGCAGCAGCGAGAGGTCCTTCCGCGCAAGGGCCTGGTCGCTGAATTTTCTCCGTGATCTCCTGTCCTGGAGAGACTGCCAGAGGTTCTTGCAGGTTGTGCTGCTGATTCTCGGCAGGATGATTTTTTCCGACTCGGGGTAGGTTTTGAAGGTCCCGCACCGGTCGATGTTCGGGCGGTCCGCGGGGTTCATTTCGCTCCGGTCATGGCGGGTCTCTTCCAGGAAACGGATGGAGATCGACTTTTTCAGTTCAGGCATGATTTTTCCTCCGCAAAAAGAGTGACAGGTGAAGATCCCCGGTGAATTTAGCTCTGCTCATCTCTTCATGAGATGGCATGACAGGCAAAATATGGTATCTTCGTGTCAGTCGCTTTATCTGTTACCTTTTTATCCGGTAAACATTCACAATATTCAGGGGATATCCATGAACAAGCTGAAGAAAAGAAACGTCGGGTTCAGAGTCCTGATCGTCTTGCTCATCCTTTTTCCCGGTCTCATTCTACCTGCAAATGCGGAATCTGCCAAAAGAGATGTCCGGGAATCGATGGTCAAGATCTTCGTGGTCCAGAACCGGCCCGATTATACCAACCCGTGGAACATGTTCGGCTCGTCTTCTTCCAGCGGCTCCGGCTGCGTGATTTCCGGCAACAGGATTCTCACCAACGCCCACGTGATCAGCGATCAGACCTATATCCAGGTCAGGCTCTTCGGTCATTCGAAGAAGTATGAGGCGGAAGTGGTGGCGGTGTCCCATGAGGTTGACCTGGCCCTCCTGACCGTGAGGGACAGTAGTTTCTTCAAGGGGGTGGTTCCTCTTGAGATCGGCGGGTTACCCCAGACCCAGCAGGATGTTGTGGTCTACGGCTTTCCCCAGGGGGGTGACACCCTCTCCACCACCAAGGGCGTGGTCTCAAGGATCGAGCATCAGGTATACAGCCACAGCCTGATGGGGTTCCTTGCCGTCCAGATCGATGCCGCGATCAATCTCGGCAGCAGCGGCGGGCCGGTCCTGATCGACGACAAGGTGGTCGGCGTTGCCATGCAGTATATCGGTACCGCTGAAAATATCGGCTACATGGTGCCGGCACCGGTGATTGATCATTTTCTCGATGATCTGAAAGACGGCAGGTATGACGGTTTTCCGGAGGACGGAATTTACTGCCAGTCCATGGAGAATGAAGGAATCAGGGCCAGGTATAAAATGAGCCGGGATCAATCGGGCTGCCTGGTCTACCGGGTCGTTCCCGGTTCGCCCGCTGAAGGCAGGATCAGCAAAGGGGACGTGATCATGAGTATCGATGGTCACCGGGTTGCCAGCGACGGCACCGTGGAATTCCGCCCGAAGGAGCGGACCAACCTGAACTACTACACCCAGGATCATCAGGTCGGAGATGAGATGGTCGTCGGGGTTCTTCGAGACGGCAAGAAGTTGGAAGTCCGACTGAAACTTGATATGCCTTCAGGCTCGAACCAGCTGGTTCCGCCGGAACAGTTCGACGTCCGGCCCACCTACTATATTTTCGGCGGCCTGATCTTTTCGCCACTCACCGTCAATTACCTGAAGACCTGGGGCGCTACCTGGTACAACAGCGCGCCCAAGAACCTGATCGCCAGGTACTATTTCGACCAGCTGGAGCAGAAGGGGGAAGAGGTGGTTAATCTGGTCCGGGTCCTTCCGGCGGAAGTGAACCGGGGATATCACGAGTCCGGCGATTTCCGGATCATCAAGGTCAATGACCGGAAGATCAACAACCTGAAAGACCTGATCAGAATCCTGGAAGAGGACAAAAATGAGCCGTTCGTCACTTTTTCCGACCGGTGGGGCTCGGCCATCGTCCTCGACCGGAAAAAAGCCGAAGCCGAACACGAGAAAATCCTCAAAAGATACAAAATCCCGGCCGATCGTTCAGATGATCTGCTGAAGAAGAAGGACGCGACATCTGAGAGAATGTCAGAAACTGCATACAAGAGTGAAGAATGAATTTCGGGCCGCCCGGCAGTTCAATCTGCATGCTTGGGCATGGGAGGCTGTAGATCGAAGTCTTACACTGCTCGCTGTCTGCTGCTAGATTGGTGCGAATCTGAATGGAACCGCGCATACGGAGATTTCACGTAACTTGCTACGGAGTTAGAAAACGAATCCGGAGGAGATGCCCTTCCCTGTGGAGACGACTCACTTTCTCTTCTTCCGATAAGCGAGTTCACGAGATATCAAGACTTCTACCCGAAAGGTGAAAGTGGCGAATTGCAAAAGGGTGGGAAAAACAAAAAAGGGCAAGGCGACACTGGTCGCTCTGCCCTGAATAGAAACTGCGGGTTGAACATGCATAGCGAAACGCATTCCCCGCAGCTCGAAGTCTGCGCTATCTGCTGCGGGGATAGTGAGCGAATCTGATGTAAATAACCTTCCATACGGAGATTCCCCGTGGCTCGAAGTCTGGCGCTTATCTGCCGCGGGGAGCTTCAATCAGTGTCCTTCCCGGTAGGTGAAGTCTTCTTTCAATTGCTTGTTGTACTTGGCGACCGTGATCTCCCCGAGGTATTCATTGGCCAGCGGATAGCCCTTTTCAATCCAGGCCACGACCCCGCCTTCGGCAAGATAGACGTTTTTGTAGCCGTACTTGTAAAGCATGGAGACAAAGTAGGAGGCCCGGTGCTGGGTTCTGCAGAAGACCCAGATCTCCGTGTCGGGATCGGTGATTTTCTTGGGCATGGTGTAGGCATGGCCTGAGTCGATATTGTTTGAGCCGAGGATATGGCCGGCGTCGAATTCGTCATGGGTCCGGATGTCGATGATGACGGCGTTGCTTTTTCCCGCCTGGACCGCTTCCCAGGTCTTATGGAGTTCGTCAATGGAGACGATCTTTTCCGCCGGGATGGATTTTTTCAGGTCGCCCAGAAAGGCTTTCTCGGCATCGACGGTTGTCGCTGAGGCCATTGACGCCATGCCGGCGAAAAGGCCAAGGGCTAATAGACATTTTACAGCTTTGATCATTGTACTCCCCTCATTTGTGAATAGGTTGGTAAAGAGGCTCTCTCTCGAGCCCGATAAAAAATGGAACCGAGGCTTTATAACAGAAAGGAGGGGCCTTGTAAAGGGAGGGTTTCGCTTGGCTTGAGGCAGGGTCGCAATCCCTTGCCTGATGGTGTTTCCGCTGGTTTCCGGGCAAAAGAGAAATGGAGCAAGATGCGACAGCTGAGCCTTGACTGGACCCGGGATTCCCGGAGCAGAAAATCGGCAGGAGGCGTTATTGCCGGTTCTGTTTCCAGGGCTGCTTTCAGACTTTCAGTTCCGGTTGGCGGGTGGTGTAGGTGACGGCCGGGTAGCCCAGTTTTGCTTCGATGGCCGAGGAGAAGCCGAGGGAGGGTTTTACGCTGAAGTCGCCGGGGATCTCGATATTGACCTCGCCCCGGTTGTCGAAATGGATGAAAGGGGGGTACACATGGCTTTTTGCTTTTGGTGCGATCTGTGCGCACAATTGGTGTAGCTGGTGTTCAGGGTGAAAGAGCAGGTCCGGTTTTTTGTGTACGGATTGTAAGTATGATTGACAATCTGTTCCGAATTGATTATGTGGTGAAGTCATGATCCCAAGAATAATTGCAGACAAAGTGCTTCAATATGCCGGTCAGTATCCTGTGGTTACCATCACCGGACCGCGCCAGTCAGGGAAGACAACACTCTGCAGAATGCTGTTTCCTGACATGCCATATGCCTCCCTGGAAACCATTGAAGATCGAAATTTTGCCGTATCAGATCCACGGGGGTTTCTGAACCGTTTTCCTGATGGTGCCGTGCTGGATGAGATTCAACGCGTACCTGAATTGTTGTCTTATATCCAGGGTGTCGTTGATGAATCACAAAAGCCCGGGCAATTTATCCTCACCGGGAGCCAGAATTTCGAACTTATGAACACGGTCAGCCAGTCGTTGGCCGGTCGAACCGCACTTGTCCGGCTGCTGCCTTTTTCCTTGGCTGAGATTGCATCGCTGCAGGAAATTGACTCGATTGACAAACTTCTTTATCAGGGATTTTATCCAAGAATCTATGACAAGAAACTCAATCCGACGGAAGCGCTGTCGTTCTACTTCAGTACCTATGTTGAAAGGGACTTGCGTTTGCTGATTAATGTAAAAGATCTGTCACGCTTTGAAACATTCCTCAAACTCTGTGCCTCCCGGTGCGGGCAGGTTGTTAATTTTTCATCTCTGGGGAATGACTGCGGGGTCAATCATAATACAATCAAAAGCTGGTTATCAATCCTGGAGGCCAGCTATATCATCAAACTTCTGCAGCCTTATTACCACAATCTGGGGAAGCGGTTGATCAAGGCTCCTAAGCTGTATTTTATTGATACCGGTCTGGCTGCTTACCTTCTCGGCATCCAGAAAATTGAACATGTTTCCGCCCATCCCCTGCGTGGGGCATTGTTTGAGAATCTCGTTGTCTCTGAATTGCTGAAAAAAAGATTCAACAGAGGGCAAACCGACAATCTTTATTACCTTCGCGACAGCAAGGGACACGAGGTGGACGTCCTGCTGGATTATGGTTCTCATGTTGACATGCTTGAGATCAAATCAAGCCAGACCCTTATCGGAGAACATTTCAGTGGTCTGAAACACTTCAGAAATATTTATTTGCAGACCAGGAAATGCTTTCTTGTGTACGGTGGAGATCAGTCAAGAAAGCAGGAAAAAGTTCAAACCGTTCCCTGGAAGGAGTTTTCCTTTTTGGAAGTCGAATAGTTGCCTTAATTGCGTTTCCTGTGGCGAACGTCTTCAGTGAAGGATTTGTAATTCGGAGAGAGAGCGGCCGTGCTTGAACATGAATAGTGAATGCATTTCCCGTAGCTTGAGGTAAGCGTCTGCATGGAGGTTCCGGGTTTCACACTGTTCGCTATCTGCCGAAGGGAGCTTCAAATATTTGACATGGCATGAGAGTAGAATGCTTTGTGGCGAGAGGGAATAACACCTCGCAAGCCGACTGTAGATTCCGGAATGGCAGGCGATTAAACGGGCACGTTCTCCTGCCGGTTCTGTTTCCAGGGCTGCTTTCGGACTTTCAGTTCCGGCTGGCGGGTGGTGTAGGTGACGGCCGGGTAGCCGAGTTTTGCTTCGATGGCGGTGGAGAAGCCGAGGGAGGGTTTAACGGTGAAGTCGCCGGGGATCTCGATATCGACCTCTCCCCGGTTGTCGAAATGGAGGGTGAGATGGACCGGGCAGGAGCCGTGGTTCTGGAGAACGATTTTCTTGATCTCCTCGATCCGTTTCCGGCTGACCTGATCGGAGCGGAGCATGACCCGGGCCGACTCGGTGTATTTTTCGCGGGCCTCTTTCAGGGAGACCACTTCATCGGCGATGATCTTGAAGTTGTTTTCATCCACCTCCGCCTTGCCCTGAACGATCAGGGGCTTGTCGTCGTTTAACAGATCCTTGCACTCCTGAAAGACGTTGGCGAAGATCACCACCTCGGCGGTGCCGGAGATGTCTTCGAGGGTGACAAAGGCCATCCGTTCGCCTTTTTTATTTCTGATCTCCTTGCGGCTTTTCACGAGCCCGCCGACCCGGACCGCTTTGCCGTCGGCTTCGGCAAGCCCGGTGATCATCGAGGTGGTCACCATCTTCAGTTCCAGCTTGTGGCTGTCCAGCGGGTGGCCGGTCAGGTAAAAACCGACGGTTTCTTTTTCAAATGAGAGCTTCTCGGTTTCCGGCCACTCGGGGATGTCGGGCAGCTTGATCGCAGTCGAGCGGACCGCTTCCGCCTGCGGGAGGATCCCGAACAGGGACTTCTGGCCGGAAAGGCGGTCCCGCTGCGCGGCCTGCGCCTGCTCCATCGCGATATCGAGAACGGCGAACAATTGGGCGCGCTTGGCGCCGAGGGAATCGAAGGCGCCGGCCTTGATCAGGCTCTCGATCACCCGCTTGTTCACCCTCCGGGAATCGATCCGGTTGCAGAAATCCTCGAGTGAGAGATAAGGGCCGTTGTCATGGCGCTCTTCGATGATCGAGTCGAGGGCTGCGCCGCCGACATTTTTCACCGCCGCGAGCCCGAAGCGGACCCTTTCCTCGATAACCGTGAAATCGCTGTCGCTTTCGTTGATGTCCGGGGGCAGGACGTCGATCTCGTGGTCCTGGCATTCGCTGATGTAGAGGACGACCTTGTCGGTGTTGTTCCGGTCGCAGGAAAGAAGCGCGGCCATGAACTGGGCGGGGTAGTGCGCCTTGAGATACGCGGTCTGGTAGGCGATCAGGGCGTAGGCGGCGCTGTGCGATTTGTTGAAACCGTACCCGGCGAACTTGGCCATCAGGTCGAAGATGTTCTCCGCCTTGTCCATCGGCACGCTGTTTTTCTCGCAACCGGCGAGAAACTTCTCCTTCTCGGCCGCCATGACCTCCGCCTTTTTCTTGCCCATCGCCCGGCGCAGCATGTCGGCGTCGCCCAAGGAGTAGCTCGCGAGGACGTTCGCGATCTTCATCACCTGTTCCTGGTAAACGATGACCCCGTAGGTTTCCTTCAGGATCGGCTCGAGCTGCTTCAACGGGTAGGTGGCGATCATCCGGCCGTGCTTGGTGTTGACGAAATCATCCACCATCCCGCTTTCCAGCGGGCCGGGGCGGTAAAGGGCAACCAGGGCGATCATGTCGGTGAACTGCTCGGGTTTCATCTTGACCAGGAGTTCGCGCATCCCCGAACTTTCCAGCTGGAAGACGCCGAGAGAATCGCCCTTGCAGAGGAGATCGAAGGTTTTCAGGTCGTCGAGGGGGATCCGGTCGATATCAAGGGTACGGCCGAGGCTGGTTTGGATCAGGCGGAGCGCCCGGTCGATCACGGTCAGGGTTTTCAGGCCGAGGAAGTCGAACTTGATCAGCCCGGTCTGCTCGGTGTGAGCCATGTCGTACTGGGTCAGGACTTCGTTGTCGTCCTTGGTGCTTCGGGCCATGGGCAGGTATTCGTACATCGGCTTCGGCGAGATGACCACCCCGGCGGCATGGGTGGAGGTGTGCCGGGGCATCCCTTCCAGGGCCATGGAGATCTTGATCAGCTTCTCGATGTCCTTATCGCGGTCGATGGCGTCCTTCAGGCGCGGTTCCTGTTCCAGGGCCTTTTTGATGGTGATCTTGAGCTCGTCGGGGATCAGCTTGGCGATCCGGTCCACTTCGGCCAGCGGAATGTCGAGGGCGCGGCCCACGTCGCGGATGACGCCGCGTGCCTTCATCGACCCGTAGGTGATGATCTGGGCAACGTGGTCCTTGCCGCCATACTTTGCCTTGACGTAATCGATCACCTCGCCCCGGCGCTCCTGGCAGAAATCGACATCGAAGTCGGGCATCGACTTACGCTCGATGTTCAGGAACCGCTCAAAGATGAGCCCGTAGGGGATCGGGTCGAGGTTGGTGATCTGCATGCAGTAGGCGACCAGGCTGCCGGCGCCCGAACCGCGGCCGGGGCCGACCGGGATGTCTTTTGCTTTGGCCCACTTGATGAAGTCGGCGACGATCAGGAAATAGCCGGGGAAGCCCATCCGCTTGATCACGTCCACTTCCATCTCCAGGCGGTCGCGGTAGACCTTTTCCTGCTCAGCGCTGAACTCCCCCATTTCTTTCAGGAGGGCAATTTTTTCTTCGAGCCCCTGGCGGGCATCTTTTTCGAAGAGGGAGTCGAGCGTCTCCCCTTCCGGGACAGGGAATTCCGGGAAGTGGTGGTCGCCGAAGGTCAGCTCAAGATTACAGCGGGCGGCGATTGTCTCAGTATTGGCAATGGCTTCCGGGCACCAGGAAAAACTCTCCTTCATCTCCCGGGGGGATTTGAAGTAGAGCTGGTCGGAATCAAACTGGAAACGCCGGTCGTCGTGGATGGTTCTGCCGGTCTGGATACAGAGGAGAACTTCGTGGGCATGGCTCAGTTCCCGGGTAAGATAATGACAGTCATTGGTGGCGACCAGCGGGATCCCCGTCTCCGCGGCGAGTTTAACCAGACCCTTGTTGACCAGGGTCTGCTCCTGGATGCCGTTTTCCTGGAGTTCCAGGTACAGGCGGTCACCGAAGATATCCTGCAGCTCTTTGGTCCGTGCCAGCGCCGCCTTCATATCGCCGGTTTTCAGGGCCTGGGGGATGGCCCCGCCGAGGCAGGCGGTGAGGGCGATCAACCCTTCGTTGAATTCGGCGAGGACCTCCATGTCGATCCGGGGCCGATAATAAAAGCCTTCCAGCTGGGCGATGGAGGCGAGGCGCATCAGATTGCGGTAACCGGTGAAGTCCATCGCCAGCAGGACCAGGTGACTCGCGCCCGATTTGCTGTTGGCGCTCTTGTCGAACCGGCTGCCCGGGGCGACATAGAGCTCGCAGCCGATGATCGGTTTGAGCCCTGCTTTTCTCGCCTTGTTGTAGAATTCGAGGGCGCCGTACATCGCGCCGTGGTCGGTGATGGCGACTGAATGCATTCCGAATTCAAGGGATTTGCTGATCAGGTCTTCGATCCGGATCGCGCCGTCGAGCAGGCTGTAATGGCTGTGGACGTGCAGATGGACAAAATCGGCGGGCGGTACTTCAGCGGGGTGGCTCTCACTGCTCATGAATTGCAACCTGTAGTCGAAAAGCTTTCACCCTTCGGGTATAAGTCTCGTACGAGCAGACAAGCTGCTCAACTCGGCTTTATCGGGATGGGATGGCGAAAAAAAACCGGAAAAAATGTGACCGGGATATCAATATAGCATCAGCGACCACGAATGGCATCAGTAAAAAAGCGAGTGGGGAAATTTGTTGCTGCTAAGAAATATACGTAATGATATCAGGATGATAAGGTCAAATGCGGATCGGGCAAATCCATTCCTGCGAGGGCGGCAAGGCTCGTCCATAAACCCTCTTCCTGGTGCGGTTCCAGAGTGATGACCGGACGGAGCTGGTTGTTACGGAGGTAGTCGAAAAGCCCGGCAAAATCAAAGATCCCCTGACCGATTGCCAGATGGCGGTCCATGTCGCCCGCGTTGTCGTGAAGATGGAGCTGGCCGAGCCACGGGGAAAGGGGAGGCAGCCAATCCCGCCAGCTGTTTCGGGCAAAGGCCAGGGTGTGACCCGCATCCAGGCAGAAGCGGGCGCAGGGGGAATTGAGAGCGGTGAGCACCTCGATATGCTGTTCCGGGCCCGTTTCATAAGTGTTTTCAAGCATCACCGGCACCCGGTGGGGTTCGGCCATGGCCAGCAGTTCCTGCCAGGTCTCGATGGAATTTTTCAGCCAGTCAGCATGGTTGAAGGTGTGTTTGTTGGCTTCATAACCAAGGTGGCAGACGATCGAATGCGGTTCGAAAATCTCGATCAGGGCAAAGGCCTTTTTCAATTTCTCACGGGTTGTGCGGAGAATGTTCGGATCGAGGGCGCCGGGGGAGAGGTCGAAAAAAGGGGCGTGCAGGGTACAGGAAAGCCCCGCTTTTTTCAGCGTTGCGGCAACCTCCCGGAATTCGGTGCGGCTCTTCCGGTACAGGCAGAGACCTTCCAGGCCGATTTCCGGCTGCAGGCCATGCTCGATGAACAGGGGGAGCAGCCCTTTCTGCAGCCGGTCAAAGGGGGCATTGACAAACAGTCTGCGGGTCAGATCGGGGAAAAGGACGGGCCGTTTACTCTCTGTCGGGGCGCGGTCAGTCAATTTTTTTTGCTTCGTCGATCAGCATGATCGGGATATCGTCTCGGATCTCATAGAGGAGTTTGCATTTATCACAGATCAGGCCGTCTTTTGCATCGTTCAGCGTGACCGGCTTCTTGCACTTGGGGCAGGCGAGAATGTCGAGCAGTTCTTTTTTGATCATCCTAGTTTCTCCTGGGTTTCTGGGTTCGGCCTAGAACATAAAACTCCGGGCCCGATAATGCAAGATGCTTCGGAGGTATCCGGCAGATTGTCGGGGTGCAGAGGAAGGGATCTTATTGATGGTTGCGTCATACAGTGCCAGCGGATAGATTGGAGGCTTTAATAAAATCATCTGCCTAAAACCGTAAAATTTTGTATATAGTGTGGGCCTGCGGTATGGAAGATCAAAACCGATGCGGCAGGGCGTTGTTGAACATGAACAGCGAGTACCTCCCCGTGGCTCGAGGTAAGCGACGGCAAGGAGGCTCGGAGTGTCACGCGGTTCGGGATTTGACGCGGGAAGGGTGTTTTTTTTGGGCAGGTTTATAAACTGCAGGATCGGAGAGAATAATGAAAGGAATAATACTTGCGGGGGGATCCGGGACCAGGCTCTATCCGCTCACCAGATCGGTCAGCAAGCAGCTGATGCCGGTCTATGACAAGCCGATGATCTATTATCCGCTCTCGACCCTGATGCTGGCCGGGATCAGGGAGATTCTGATCATCACCACCCCCGAGGACCAGGGGCAGTTTATGCAGCTCCTGGGCGACGGCAGCCAGTGGGGGATATCGCTCGCGTACGCAGCGCAGCCGAAACCGGAGGGGCTTGCCCAGGCCTTTATTATCGGCGCGGATTTTATCGGCAGGGACAGCGTCTGCCTGACTCTCGGGGATAACATTTTTTATGGTCCGGGTCTTGGTACGAATCTGAGGAGGGTTGTCACTCTTGAGAAAGGGGCGAAAGTGTTTGGCTATTATGTACGCGATCCCCAGCGGTATGGTGTGATAAGTTTTAATGGGGGAGGTAATGTGACGGATATCGAGGAAAAACCCGAGAAACCGAAATCTAGCTATGCAGTTACCGGTTTGTATTTCTATGATAACAATGTTGTTGAGATTGCCAGAGGAATTGAACCATCTCCTCGTGGTGAACTGGAAATAACTGATGTGAACAGGGTTTATCTCAACCGAGGGGAACTTCAGGTCGAGATACTTGGTCGTGGCACGGCCTGGCTGGATACCGGTACCCACAATTCGTTGCTGGATGCGGCTAATTTCATCAGGGTGATCGAAGAACGCCAGGGACTCAAGGTTGCCTGCCTGGAAGAGATAAGTTACCGACTTGGCTATATCAATGCGGATCAGCTCTCGCAGCTTGCCAGGCTTCATGGCAAAAACGAGTATGGAGATTATCTTGTCAAGTTCGTACTTGGCAATGTTACCTGATGAAGCGTTTTCGGCAAAATGGAGGTCGGGCATCTTTGTGGATGGCCGATCGTTTTATACATGTTCCTGACTTCAAGTCAGCGAATAAAGGCGAGGACGTAAAAGAGGTGTTAGATGGCTGAGTTCACCAATAAGCTCACTTCTGGATCCAGGCGGCAACGGGCACTTCTGGTTACCGGCGGAGCCGGTTTTATCGGGGCGAATTTTGTCCGCTACTGGCTTGATCAATATCCGGCAGACCGGGTGGTGAATTTTGACGTCCTGACCTATGCCGGGAACCTTGAAAACTTGGCCGGGATTTCCGAATCGGCCGGTTACCGGTTCGTCAAGGGCGACATTCGCGATTATCAGCTGGTTCTTGAGCTGCTGCAGCAGGAAAAGATTGATACCATCGTTCACTTTGCCGCCGAGTCCCATGTCGACCGCTCGATTCATGGACCGGACGAGTTCATCGATACCAATGTGGTCGGCACTCATACCCTGTTGAAAGCGGCCAAGGCTGTCTGGCTTGACAGGAAAGGAGCCGCAGAGCATCGCTTCCATCATGTCTCCACCGACGAGGTTTATGGGACGCTTACGGCCGATGATCCTCCCTTTGCCGAAACCAACCCCTACAAACCCAATTCTCCGTATGCGGCTTCGAAGGCCGGGTCCGATCATCTGGTCAGGGCATATCATGAGACATACGGGCTCAAGGTGACCACCAGCAACTGTTCAAATAATTACGGCCCCTATCAGTTCCCGGAAAAACTGATCCCTCTGATGATCGCAAATCTTCTTGACGGCAAACCTCTGCCTGTCTACGGAGATGGTCTGCAGATCAGGGACTGGCTCTATGTGGACGACCATAACCGGGGGATCGATCTGGTGATCCGGAGCGGGCGGACCGGTGAGACCTATAACATCGGCGGCAACAACGAGTGGACCAATATGGAGATCGTCAGGCTGGTCTGCAGTATACTTGATGAAAAATTCGCGATAGATGACGGGCTCGCAAAACGTTTCCCTGGGGCTCCCCAGGTTTCCGGCAGGAAAGGGGAGACGCTTATCACCCATGTTGCCGACCGGCTGGGGCACGACCGGCGTTATGCAATCAATGCCGGGAAAATCACCTCGGAGCTTGGCTATGCTCCGGTCGAATCCTTTGACACCGGCATCCGCAAAACCATCGACTGGTATCTGACCCACGAGGAGTGGTGGCGGCATGTAATGGACGGCAGTTATCGCGCGTGGGTGGAACACAATTACCGGCATGTTCATTGAGTCGTCAGGGGATAAACATTGGAAATTCTGATCGTCAAAACCAGTGCCATCGGAGATGTGACCCATACCCTGCCGGCATTAAACGCCCTGCGAAAAAAATATCCCGAGGCCCGGATCACCTGGCTGGTGGAAGAGGCGGCCGCAGACGTGGTAAGAGGACATAAGTCTCTCGACCGCCTGCTGGTGTCCGGTAGAAAAAGATGGACGAAAGAACTGTGTGGGCGCAAGTTTTTCTCCACATTAAGAGAAGTTTCAGGTTTTATCCGCGAGTTAAGGGATACTCGATATGACCTGCTGATTGATTTCCAGGGATTGCTTAAAAGCGGCATTTTCGTTGCTTTGACCAGGGCAGAGCGAAAAGTTGGTTTTGGCAGGGGGATGGAGCATGCCGAGTGCAGCTGGCTCTTCCTGAACGAGAGAATCCCGGCGGTAAACATGAATATCCATGCCCTGGACCGGGAGTTGCTGCTGTTAAAAGCAATCGGGGTGGAATGTAATGAGGTGAGATTTGATTTCCCGATCGGGGAAAAGGACACTCAAAGAGTTGCCGAGATTCTCCGGGCTGCAGGGATCGGGCCGGAAGACTCGCTGATCGCTATCAATCCTCATGCAACCTGGCCAACCAAACTCTGGGATAATGACAAGTTTGCTTCATTAGCCAGATCTTTAGTTGATAAAAAAATCAAGGTTGTCTTTACCGGCGGTCCATCTGAAGAACCTGAGATTGATGATTTGATTTCCCGCTTCGGCATTAAGGCAATGAACCTGGCTGGAAAAACCTCGCTGAAGGAACTCGCCGCATTATATCAGCGTGCAAAGATTCTGATTACAACTGACACCGGGCCGATGCATATTGCAGCTGCAGTAGGGACACCGGTTGCGGCTGTTTTCGGACCCACTGCGCCCTGGAGGACGGGACCCTATGGCAGGGGGCATCGTATTCTGCGATCAAAGATCGAATGCAGCCCCTGTCTGAAAAAGGATTGTGTGGATAAGCAGTGTATGCAAAGGATCAGCACTGAACAGGTTCTGGAAGCAGTTGACCAGATTTTATGCGATAATCAGAAATAGAAGTGTAATTCGCAAAAAGGTTTATATATTCTTTTTTTTGAGGCTATCGTGAATTTTTTGGTTTTTGCATAGCAATTTTCTGAAAGGGAAGCTGAATAATGTCTGATGTGCAGAAAAAACGACTGAAAATTGCAGTGCTGGTGAAAAGTTTTGTCACCAGTGGCGGTGCTGAGAGGTATGCTGTTGAAATTACCACCCGGTTGAGGAGGCGTGGGCACGATATTCATCTTTTTGCAAGGCGGGCGGATACGAAATATCTGGATGGCATTCATTTTTATAAGGTGCCCGATAAATTTACATTTTCCAGCGCCGTAAATTCGGTCTCATTCGCCATGGAGGCCAGTAAACTTCTTGAAAATAAAACTTTTGATGTGATTCATTCTCATGAGCGTGCATATTGCCAGGATGTTCTGACCGTTCACACCTTTTCTTATAAAAGTGGACTCTATAAATACAATTTTATCAGGCGTCTGGATCAAAAGTTTCTGAGTTATCGTAGCTGGATTTATTTGTGGTTGGAGCGGCGACAGATGAAAACTTCTTGGTTGGCTGCGGTTTCTGGAGTTATTAAGGATGACTGTGAGAAATATTATTGCCGCACAAAAAATGTTGAAATTATTTCTCCCGGTGTAGATACCGAATTGTTCAATCCAGAGTTGACAACTGGTTGGCGTGATGAAGCCAGAAAAGAGTTCGGGTATAGGCCTGATGAAATGGTGGTTCTTTTTGTTGGCTCGGAATTTAAAAGAAAAGGGCTGGATCTTCTTTTATCTGCCGTTGGCACGGGCATGAAACTTATGGTGGTTGGCAGGGGAGATAATTTGAGTTTTTTTGAAGGGCTTGTGCAAAAGTATAACCTCTTCGAGCAGGTGACCTTTGCAGGGTTTGTGGATAATGATATTCGAAGATTCTATGCGACAGCTGATGTGGTGGTTCTTCCTTCCCGTTCCGAAGCTTTTGGGATGACCGTGCTTGAAGCAATGGCCTGTGGTTTGCCTTCATTAACCAGTAAGAATACCGGGGCGGCAGCGGTCATAACTCATGGGAGAGACGGCTTTGTGTTTGAGACTGTTGAACAATTGACCGGAGTTTTGGAACGATTACGTGATCAGGATTTAAGAAGAAAGATTGGCGAGGAGGCAAGGATAACCGCGACAAAACACACCTGGGACTGCCAGGCTGTTAAATATGAAAAGCTGTTTTATAAAGTGGTTTCGACGAAAGAGATGTCAATTTAGTGTCCCCATCGGTGATAGTTGAAACCTCTCGCCTTCAGGCGAAGCAAAGTTTATATTTGTTGCTATGCGACGGTAAAAGACCTGTGCACATACAAAACCGGATTTAAAAGTTCATGTGATTTGGATTCCGAAATGCCGCAAAAAGGTATTAAACGGTGAAGTCACCATTCGTAGTCGTGACATATTTCGTCAAATAGCGATGGAAATGAACTTGATATAATATCCGGTAAAGTTGCCTCCGATCACATTCATAGGTTTATAAGTCCCACTCAAACCGTCAGTAAAATAATGCAATGGTGAAAGGTGTAATCTCCCGCTAAGCCATAAACTGCTTATGATGCCCGCTCATTGAATTGTTAAATGGGGCATAGCGGAAACCTTGTGTGCATAGGTTAAATATGCAAATGGACAGGAACAAGAAGAGTGTTGATCAGGCGAAAGACACGGCCATGGCGGCAATTCTGATTCTTTTGCTGGTATTGCTTTACACCGGCAATGTTCAGTGGGCGGTGGTTGCGGTGGTTGTTCTGGTCACCGCCATGACCTGGCCCTCTATCTTCAAGCCACTGGCAGAGGTCTGGTTTGGCCTGTCCCATATGATGGGGGCGGTGGTCTCCAAAATCCTTCTGTCCCTTATTTTTTTTCTTATCGTGACACCTGTCGGTCTGTTCAGAAGGATTGGAGGAGCAGATGCGATGGGGGTCAGGAAATGGGGCGAAGTTGCGGGTACCGTTTTTGTAAATCGAGATCATCGCTACGTGGCCGATGAACTTGAAAAACCTTTCTGAATTATAAAGGAGAGAGTGAATGGAGTTTTTGAAAGATCTCTGGGAGTTTCTGAAAGTCAGGAAAAAATTCTGGTTGCTGCCGATTATTCTTACGCTGCTACTCTTCGGTGTTCTGATCGTCCTGACCAGCGGTTCGGCTATTGCACCGTTTGTTTACACCTTGTTTTAGGGGTTTCTTAAATGACTTCCGCGATCCTTGGAATTTCGGCCTTCTACCATGACAGCGCTGCCGTTTTACTGGTTGACGGGAAAATAATTGCTGCCGCCCATGAGGAAAGATTTACCCGCCGGAAACACGATGCCTCCTTTCCTGTAAATGCGGTGAAATATGTTCTGGCGGAAGGGGGATTGAACGTTTCAGATCTCGATGCAGTTTCTTTCTATGACAAACCGTACCTCAAGTTTGAGCGCCTTCTCGAGACCTATCACGCATTTGCGCCTCGCGGACTTATGAGTTTCCTTTCTGCGATGCCGGTCTGGATCAAAGAAAAACTCTTCATGAAAAAGATGTTGTGGGATGAGTTGGAGAAGGTAGCCGGGAGTACGATCCGCAAGCGGCCCAAACTTCTTTTCCCTGAACACCATCTCTCCCATGCGGCAAGCGCCTTTTACCCTTCACCTTACGAGGATGCGGCCATTCTTACCGTCGATGGCGTCGGCGAATGGGCAACGACAACAATTTCCAGGGGGACGGGGAAAGAAATAACCGTCCTCAAGGAGCTGCCCTTTCCGCATTCCGTCGGCCTGCTCTACTCCGCCTTTACTTACTACTGCGGCTTCAAGGTCAACAGCGGCGAATACAAGTTGATGGGCCTTGCTCCATACGGCCGCGCCGGCAGTCGACAGGTTTCTGAGATCAAAGAAAAGATCGTTTCACGCCTGGTGGATTTAAAGCAAGACGGATCGATTCTTTTGAATATGGAATTCTTTGACTTTGCCACCGGTCTCAGGATGTGCAGGGACAGGAAATGGAAAGAGTTGTTCGGGATCCCGAAACGGCAACCTGAGTCGGAACTGACCCAGGAATATATGGATCTGGCCCTGGCTATCCAGGAAGTAACAGAAGAAATTGTGCTGCGACTTGCCCGAACCGCCCGGGAAATCACGGGGCATAACAATCTGGTGATGGCGGGGGGGGTTGCTCTGAACTGTGTGGCCAACGGGAAGCTGTTGAACAGCGGGATAATCGATGGGCTCTGGATCCAGCCGGCGGCCGGAGATGCCGGAGGTGCGTTGGGAGCGGCCTTTGCCGCCTACCATATCTGGCAGGGAAAAGAACGTCTGTGCGACGGCAATTCCGACTCGATGTCGGGTTCGTACTTGGGACCGGAGTTCAGTGAGATTGATGTGGCGAGGATGTGCAGAAAATTCGGAGCGAATTTTGTCCGTTTGACCGACGAAGAGCTCTATAAGAAGGTGGCACAAATTCTTGCCGATTCGGGAGTGGTCGGCTGGTTTCAGGGGAGAATGGAATATGGTCCCCGGGCGCTGGGGAATCGCAGTATTCTTGGAGACCCCCGTGATCCGGAAATGCAGAAAAAGTTGAATCTTAAAATCAAGTACCGCGAGGGATTCCGGCCCTTTGCGCCGTCGGTTCTGGTGGAAAAAGCCGGAGAATACTTTGAGCTGGAAACCCGTTCCCCCTATATGCTTCTGGTTGAACCGGTAAAGGAGAGCCATCGCAAACCCGTGCCTGCCGACTATGACAGGATGGGCATGTATGACAGGCTGTATCATCAACGATCAGACATCCCGGCGGTGACCCATGTTGACTATACCGCCAGGATCCAGACCGTTCATAAGGAGACCAATGTCCGTTACTGGAATCTGATCCATTCGTTCCATGAACTGACCGGTTGCGGTCTGGTGGTGAATACCAGTTTCAACGTCCGGGGTGAACCGATTGTCTGCACGCCTGATGATGGATACCGCTGCTTCATGCGGACCGAGATGGACTGGCTGGTGATCAACAATTTTCTGTTCAGAAAAGAAGATCAGCCGGAATGGCAGGAAGAGGACTGGCAAGATGCCTACGATCTGGACTGAGCACAGTATCGCGGATTCAAACAATTATTTGACAAGGTTGATTTGAAAAATGATGAGTAAAGAAAATGTTTCGGTTTTCGGGGGTACCGGTTTTGTGGGATCCAGATTCTGTGAGAGGACTTCTTTTTCTCCGGTGCTGATTGGTCGTGAAGAGCGGCAGCCTATGTCTGATCAACTCGTCTATTTTATCAGCACGACCCATAATTATCATGTGTTTGATGATATCCACAAGGACATCAACACCAATCTGACGGTGCTGGTGGATGTGTTGAAAAATCTGACGCCGGGTAAGAGTGTCTTAAATTTTATTTCTTCCTGGTTTGTCTATGGTGATACGGAGCTGCCGGCCACCGAAGAGTCCGTCTGCAACCCCAAGGGTTTCTATTCAATTACCAAGCGGGCAGCCGAAGAACTGCTTGTTTCCTATTGTCAGACTTTCGGGGTGGACTATCGGATTCTGAGGCTGGGAAATGTTTACGGAAGGGGGGACGCCGGAGTGTCCAAACAGAAGAATGCCTTGCAGTTCCTTATCGATAAACTGGTGAAAGGCGAACCTGTCGATCTTTATCATGGCGGCCATTTCTACCGCGATTATCTCCATGTTGAAGATGTAGCCGATGCCATCGATCTTGTGGTTGCCAAAGGTGAACTGAACCGGATTTACAATATCGGTTCAGGAGAAAAGATATTGTTTAAAGATGTGATCGATCTGGTCCGAGAATGCACAGGTTCCAGTTCCGAGGTCAACGTGATTGAGCCTCCGGAATTTCACAGGGTTGTTCAGGTTAAGGATTTTTACATGAATGTCGACAGATTGAAAGCGCTTGGTTTTAACCAGCGAATAACTTTTGCGGAGGGTATTAAAGAGTTATGTCAGTGAATGAACTGGTAAAGGAACTTGTCATAAAGCTCGAGCAGGGCGGGAACCTCCCGCCGGCTTTATATTTAGCCAACAAGAAGGGTTTTGACCCTGAAAAGGATTGGATCTACTACTCCGGGCCAACCTGGGACAAAGAGGAAATCGCGGCGGGTGTTGAGGCTTTCCTGACCGGCAAGTGGCTGGTTTCCGGAGAAAGTGTAGCCGCCTTTGAAAAGGCCTTTTCTGCGAAGTACGGTTTTGCTTCTTCGGTTATGGTCAATTCCGGTAGTTCTGCCAATCTGGTTATGGTTGCCGCCTTGAAGAAACATTTTAACTGGCAGGATGGTGACGAGGTAATAGTTTCGCCGGTCGGTTTTCCCACCACTATCGCCCCCATTGTTCAGAACAACCTGAAAGTGGTCTTTGTTGATATCACCTTCGACGACCTGAATTTCGATCTGAATATGGTTGAAAAGGCGATATCCGAGAAGACCCGGGCAATATTTCTTTCACCCGTTCTTGGCAATGCGCCGGATATGGATTATCTACAGGAGATCGCGGCAAAAAAGGATGTCCTGCTGGTGCTGGACGGATGCGACTCTCTGGGAAGTCGCTGGCGCGGCAAAGAATTGTCTGAGTTCGCCTATGTGACTTCCGGTTCGTTTTATCCGGCCCACCATATTACCACCGGGGAGGGCGGCATGGTTTCGTCCAACGATAAGAAACTAGTACATCTGGCCCGAAGTTTCGCCTGGTGGGGCAGGGATTGTTTTTGTGTGGGCGCGGCTAATCTTTCGAGCACCGGGGCCTGTAAGCACCGTTTTGGCCGATGGCTTGATGGCTACGACGGCAAGATAGATCATAAATATCTGTTCACCAATCGGGGCTACAATTTAAAACCCCTGGATATGCAGGGTGCAATTGGTTTAAAGCAGCTGGAAAAGGTTGATGAGATCCATAAGAAGAGACGTTTGCATAAAAACAGGATTGAGGCGATCTTCAAGAAACACCTTGGTGATGAAATTGATTCCCCTCAGGAAAACGAGAATAGCGAAACCTCCTGGTTTGGAGTGCCGCTTATTTGTAAGACCAGAGAATTAAAGGATAAACTGGTTGAATATCTGGAGGCGAACAGGATTCAGACTAGGAATTATTTTGCCGGCAACATCCTCCTGCACCCGGCTTATAAAGACTTGGGGGATGCGGCCGAATATCCAAATGCCAACAAGGTGCTGGAGCAGGTGTTTTTTGTCGGCTGTCACTCCGGATATCAGGAAGAGATGTTTGAATATTTTGACCGTGTGCTTAAAGAATTTGTGGAGAGTATTACCTGAATCCGTGATGGCTTTGTGGCTAATCAAAGATCAATGTGTTGAAATTGCGTTGGTAATTGAGATTTGCCTCTTGTTGTCAAAGTTCACCCCGTAGCCCTTCGGTGTGTTTGTTCACGGATTCAGTTTAAATAAAGATCTATCTTGTTTATTTGGAGATTCTGTGGAAGTCGAACCGCTGCCGGTATCCGTGGCAATTATAACCCTTAACGAAGAAGAGCGACTTGCGGATTGTCTGCAGAGTGTTGGATTTGCTTCCGAGGTTGTGATAGTTGACTCGGGCAGTACCGACAGGACTCAGGAGATTGCAGTGGAACATGGGGCATGTTTTTATTCTGTGCCATGGCAGGGTTTTGGAATTCAGAAGCAGACGGCCATTGACTATTGCTCATCTGAGTGGATTCTTGTTCTTGATGCGGATGAGCGGGTGAGTCGCGAGGCATATGATGAAATAATAGATGTGCTTGGTTCTTCCGAATCATGTGCGGCCTACAGCCTGCCGAGAAAAAATTATTTCTGTGGCAGATGGTTGAAACATGCCGGCTGGTGGCCGGACAGGGTCGTCCGCCTGTTCAGAAAAGGGAGGGCACACATGTCGTCCCGACTGGTCCATGAGGCACTGGTAGTGGATGGGGAGACAGGAGAACTAACTCAACCCCTCATTCATTTTGCCAACAGAAGTCTGCGGCAGACCCTGGACAAGGTGAATGCATACTCTTCAGCGGGCGCGGAGGAGCTTTTCAGGAAGGGAGTGTCTTCTTCTGTGCCAAAAGCCTTCGGTCGTGCCCTCTGGGCTTTTGTCGCAAACTATTTCCTTAATAAAGGTTTTCTTGATGGAGGGGAAGGGTTTATTATGGCCATCTCGGATTGTATGAATGTGTTCTTTAAATATGCCAAGCTGCGTGAACTGCACAGACAGTCCAAGAGGGTAGCCTGAAATATCTGAGTGGACTGGGAAATTCTTTTCTAAAAATAATCTTTCCTGAATCCGTTTTCGAATTACCTGAAGGGCGGCGGGGTGGATTTTGGTAAAAAGACTTGGGCCGGAATTATCGACCCAATTTAAACTCGTTGATCTGTGATTGGTTTCTAAGCCGTCACGGGTTTAGGTCTTTGGCATGAAATGGACAATGAACCGGGCTTTGGGAGTCTGACGGGTGATATAGAATGGATGTTTCAATAATTATAGTTAACTGGAACACACGGGACCTGCTGCTTGATTGTCTGGCCGCCTTGTATGACACCGTCAAGGGGTTAAGCATTGAGGTGTTGATGGTCGACAATGCTTCAAAGGACGACAGTGTTGATGTTGTTCGTGAGAAATACCCCCAATTGCGCATTATCCGAAACGACAGGAACCTTGGGTTCGCTGCCGGTAACAACAAAGGGTTGCGGGTTATGCAGGGGAAATACGCCTTGCTCTTGAGTACTGATACGGTCCTGACTGAGGGGGCAGTGCACAGGCTGTTCACATTCCTGGAAGGTAATGAGGATGCGGCAATGGCCTGCGGACAGCTTCTCAATAGTGATGGTAGCAAGCAGAATTCAATCGCCAATTTTCCGAGCCCGCTTTCTCTCCTCTGCAACGAGACGATATTGCGTCTGTTGTTCCCCGCAGGATTTCCCAGCAAACGTCGGGAATACACCAAACCCATCACTGTTGATTCCTGCATCGGCGCATGTCTTATGGTGCGCAAACAGGCAATGGAAGAAGTTGGGCTTCTCGATGAACGGTATTTTGTGTTTATGGAAGAAACCGATTGGGCTCTTTCCATGCACAAGGCGGGCTGGAAATCCTGTTTTGTGCCGGATGCGAAAATATATCACCTACAGGGCCAGAGTGCCGGGCATAATGTGAAGGCTCGGAAGATGTTCTATCGCTCACGGTATCTGTATTTCCGGAAATGGTTCCCGAAAGTCTGGCTTTTGATGAGCCTTCTGGTGGTGCTCCGGCTGGTGAATAATGTCATTCTGAATATTGCGGGGATGATTCTGACCCTTGGCCTTCACCGGGGAATAAGGGGCCGGCTTGAGCTTTATCTGAACCTTTTTTTCTGGCACTTGCAGGGTTGCCCTGAATAAGCTGTTGCCATGATCTCGGGGAATTAGAAAATTCATGGCAATCCAAGCAGTATCCTGTTGATCCAGCTTGGTGATATTGGTGATGTCGTATTGACGACTCCCTGTATTCGGGCGCTGCGGGAAAATTTTCCTGAGTCAAGAATTGTCGTTGCCGTAAAAGAGAAAGCCGCGGAGTTGCTTGAAGACTGCCCATGGCTTGACCATTTGGCAGTGGTTGCGAAAAGCTCTAGAACATTCTGGGAAGAACTGCGCTATCAGCTAGGATTTTTTAGAGATCTTCGCTGTCATCGATGTGAGTTGGCGGTTGATCTGCGAACGGGAACAAGGGGAGCGATGCTGGGCCTTCTTTCAGGAGCGAAACAGCGAATTGGTTTTTATGCGGAAGATGGGAAGTTGTGGCGGAACCGGGTTTTCGCCCCTCTTCTGCATCGTGAGTATTCTCCTGATGAGCATGTTGTTGACTATCTGCTCTGCCTGCTGGAATCTTTTGGTATTTCACCGGTGGGCAGAACTCCTGAACTGTCCGTGAGTAAAACCCGGTCAGAAGAGATCACAAGACTGTTGCGGGAGCAGGGGGTTGAAAACGGATGTTTTCTTGTTGCCGTCCAGCCTTTTTCCCTTTGGGGTTACAAGGAGTGGGCGAGTGAGAATATTTCCTCCTTGATCCGGTGGCTGATTGACGAAAAGATGGCAATAGCAATTGTGACCGGAGCGGAGCATGAACATGATCGGGCACAGGGGATTGTGGATTCTTGCGGGGTGGTCGGCTGTTATAACTTGGCGGGGAAAACATCAATCGCCATGTATGCGGCTTTGCTTAAAAAGTGTGACCTGTTTTTCGGGGTAGACAGTTTGGGCTCCATATAGCAGCAGCGGTGGGGACTTCAACCGTCAGCATATATGGGCCGTCTTCTCCTGTATCCTGGGCACCCGTCGGGCCTCTACATATGGTGCTCCAAACAGATATGGAATGTGTTCCCTGTCGGCAGAAGGGGTGTGGCAACAGTGGAACACGCCGGTGCCTTGACGAATTGACGGTTGAAGAAGTCAGAAGCAGCGCTGCGAAGATGTTGGGTGAACTGGTTGCCAACTTATCGTGATCAACGAAAATCAGGAATGCGCAGAATATTATCTAGCGGGTAGAAGGCTCATGGGTTTATATCAAGCGTGGATTAAGGATCATGCAGGGAATCTAATAATTTTCTTTCTTTCTGTACTGACTCTGTTCAATCCTGTTGCTCATACGACGACTGTAAGGGAAATTTGTTTTTATATACCTCTCCTCCTGTTTATTCTGTTACTTCTGACTAACAGAAAAGGGATGTTTTTTTTCAGAACTCCATTATTTATTCCAACCGTTCTTTTCTCGGCATGGGCGGTTTTCGGGTTATTTTTTGCTCTGGATAAATCGAATAGCTGGCATGATATATATTCATTGCTGTTCCGGTACAGTATATTGGCCGTATTGATAGTTTCTTTTTTTTGGAATGAGAAAAAAATGAGGCTGCTATCCTGGCTGATTACAATCTCCCTCGTTTCGTTTGTGAGCTATGCTCTTATAAAGTTCTATTTTGTGACCGATTTTGATTTTGGAGTAAGGTTTTATGGCAATTCGGAAGGAATGACCCAAAATCTAATAAACATCCCGATAATCTTTTCTTGTTTCCTCATCTATTGCAATCTTGTTGATACAAACAAATTGTACTTGCGGCTTTTGTATCTGCTGCTCTACATTCCGTTGATTTCCGCTTTGATCCTGACTCAGTCAAGGAGTTCCTGGGCCGCACTGATAATATCTGGTCTGTTTTTTTCCTTTTTATGCCGGGAAAAGAAGATTGTTATACTGCTGGTGATCCTGGCAGTAATAGCATCATTTTCTCCCCTCAAGGGACGTTTTCTTAATGGTGACCTCACTAAAGATCCGAGGCTTACGCATGCTTTACTTGTATTGGAGGTCGTTAAGGATCACCCTTTTATCGGTATAGGTTTCGGTATGGAAACATTTGGCAAGAGTCTGGATCTTGGTATCTATTTACAGAGGATGGAGAGAGTGTATGGCGTAAAATACCATCATGTCGAGATACTAAGTGACCCCCACAATTTGTTTACTGATGTTCTTGTTAGAACCGGTTTTGTTGGCTTTGGCCTGTTTCTGTGGTTCTTTTTTTGTCTTTTCAGGATGTTATGGGAGGTTGGTAGAGGTGAGAACATTGCAAGACAAATCTGGGCCATTGGAATCGCAAGCTCCCTAATATCCTTTTTGATAATTGGTTTTTTTGAACCGGTATTCAGCCATGTACAAGTGTATTATCTTACTCTGATGATATCTTTTGTTTCAATATTGTGGAAACAGCATGGATTTGAAAAGGATTATTTTGATATGGTCGGAGAATATTCAAGAATTTAATATGGTGCATTCAATAGCCTTTGCTCTAGACAAATTTGGCAGATACGCTGGTGGGGCTGAATCGTACGCCTTGGCCCTGGCAGAGTCTTTTGTGAAAAAGGGTTGGGAGGTGCATCTTTTCGCTCAGGAATGGGATGGCTACCCAGAACAAGCGATCTTCCACCGGATTGTGGTGCCTAAATATCTCCCTGCTTGGTTAAAGATGCTCGTTTTTGCTTTTAAGCACCGAAAGATGGTCCTGGCTACAGGCTTAGATGTGGTTGTGGGCTTTGGTAACACAATATATATGAACGTCTATCAGACCCACGGTGGTGTACACCGCTATTCAACTGCCAGAAAATGCTTTTCAATCGAAAATCCATTACTGCGATTGTTAAAAAGGTTTTTTATCTTGCTTTCTATGAAGGACAAGATGCGAAATTGGATAGAGTCCTCTCCTTTTAGGCTGTCGCTTAGACCTCGGATAATAGCTATCTCCCAGATGGTTATTGATGATTTTGCCACTGCCTTTAAGGTGCCTTCCTCTGAAGTTGATCTTGTCTACAACGGGATAGATCTTGATAGATTTAATCCGGTAGTAAGGAGGAAATATCGAGGCCCGCTCAGAGCTGAGCTTGATGTTGGTGAGAGGGAGGTCCTTTTCCTTTTTCTTTCCTATACCCTCAGGAAGAAAGGTCTTTTTGTTTTGCTGTCGGCGGCAGCCATTCTTCAAAGAAAGCATAAGGGCAGATTTAAAGTAGTTGTGGTCGGCCGTAAGCCTGGCAACCGGATTATGGCTCGTGTGAAAAAAATGAACTTGGACGACATAGTCATATTTCCTGGACCGACGACAACACCGGAAGTTTATTTTGCCAATGCCGATGTTTTCGTTTTGCCAACCTATTACGATACTTGTTCTTTGGTTACCATCGAGGCCATGGCATGTGGGGTCCCGGCCATAACAACGGAATATAACGGTGCTGCCGGAATAATTGATTCTGGAGTTGACGGCCATGTGATTATGCATCCCCCGGAAGCAGAAGAACTCAGCGCGGTCATGTCAGTATATCTGGACTCAAAAACTTTAGACGAGATGTCTTTTCGAGCGGCCGGGAAGGCACAGGCCTATTCTTCCAAGAAAAATCATGAAGAAGTGATCAGAATTTGTTCGGAAGTTGCGATGGTAAAGCATGATTCATAAATTATGGTTCATTCGTAAAAAAGTTGAAAATCAATCAATGGCTGTAATTGCATGAAAAAGAAAAAGCATCGGATTTAACCAACTTTGTTAAGGTTTTGTTTCCCGACAGAACCATGACAGAGAGGAGAAATCCGATGCACCTCA
>JAHJIQ010000076.1 GCA_018823285.1 Pseudomonadota bacterium | reverse complement strand
TGAGGTGCATCGGATTTCTCCTCTCTGTCATGGTTCTGTCGGGAAACAAAACCTTAACAAAGTTGGTTAAATCCGATGCTTTTTCTTTTTCATGCAATTACAGCCATTGATTGATTTTCAACTTTTTTACGAATGAACCTAGAGTTTCATCGCGTCCGGAGGCGCGGCGAAACCTTCCTGTTCACTTCCCTGAAAAAGTTCCTGGGGCAACATCCTTCATTCGTAATTTTTTTTGTCTGATTCAGATATCTCTTGAATAACTTCTCTCGTCAATACAAGATGAACAATCCGACATAATCAGCCACGCAAAACTGAAGATGTTTACATTATGCCGCTAAATTGAATACGAACGAAACCTGATAAAGTCCCATGCCGCCATCTCCAGCTGAAAAAGAATTTACAACCTACATCGTTGATCTTATGCAATCCATCGGTCCGGTCAGCGCACAGGCGATGTTCGGGGGATATGGAATTTTTCTCGACGGACTGATGTTTGCTCTTATTGCGGATAGCGTTCTTTATCTGAAGGTGGATAAGGAAACAGAGGACGAATTCAAAGCCATGGGTCTTGAGCCTTTTACCTACAATATGAAAGGGAAAGAAGTCAAAATGTCATACTATCAGGCCCCCGAAGCAACCCTGGAAGATGGCGAGGAAATGAAGTCCTGGGCAACAAAAGCTTATAGCTCAGCTCTCCGGGCCGCTGCAAAAAAACGAAAGTAAGGAAAAGGAACCCCATGCCGATTTTTGAATTTGAGTGTAGAGACTGTCGTCATAAATTTGAAGAAATCACAAAAGTCCGGGAAACAGTCTGCTGTCCACAATGCAAGTCTGGCAATCTAAAAAAACTGCTCTCAGCCTCTGTTTCTGACTCAAATAATAGAAAATGCAATTGGGGTGAACCAGGCCTGCCCAACAAGCAGGAGTTCGAGCGAATAAGGAGATCCAGGGATTGAAGCCTCCCGTGGCTTGCTGCGGGGAATGCGTTTCGCTATGCATGTTCAGAGTAAACAATCCCCCTGTCGGCATCTCAGATCTTTTCACGCACAGTACACAGCCAATCAAGCAAACAGCGCCTCCTTGCCTGCGACCGGATAACATCGGCAATTTCACGGCACCAGTCTCCCCTCAGACCTGAAAAGCAGCCACAATCTCCGAGGGCGTGGACCTTTTTCACAACCTGCCGTATGAAGAATATTCTCTAGTGCCTTGCCGGGAATACAGACTATTCGGCAGGCGCCTTTCCCGGAAAGCCACTTACAAAATCCGGATTCTCCGCAAGATCAGTGAATTATCCGCACTGGCGGTTTTTACTTGAATAATGGCATCAAACTTGCTCAATAATATCGGCTGACAAAACAACTTCAACCACAGGTTGTATGGCTGAATTGAGCAGCTCGCCTGCTCAAACGAAACTTATACCCGAGAAGGGTGCATGAAACGTTCACTCAATCTATTTCGCCCACTGATTCTTGTCTTGCTCGTTTTTCAGGCCAGCTTTGCCCATGCGCTGCCCGAAGGCATTCACCTGAATCTTTGCTTTGGCCCGGATGGCAGGTTCGAGATCTCGCCGGATCTCTGTCCCGATGGTCTGACCTGTCAACAAATCGATCCGGATGAGTTTTTCATTGCAGCCGACGACCCGCATGGTGATTGCCTCGACTTTGAGCTTGGCTGTATTGCGACGGGAGAATTTCGCCCCACCACTTCTCTGAAATCTCCCGGCAAAAACAGGTTCAGCAAAAGTTTGGCAAACGCAGCCGGTTCTCCCATCTTCCTGTTTGCAAGCTGGATTCTTCCGCCAACAGATCCGACCCGTCCTGATCTTCCCGCCGAATTCTCCCCATACACGCAAATCTCATCCCTCCGCACGATTGTCCTCCAGATTTGATCCGCCCGGCCGCTGTTCTCATCGCTTTGCTTTACAGATATCTCCCGGAACGCAATCGTTTCAATCCGTCAATTTATTTGGAGAGTTAAATTATGCACCACTCGGATCGGTCAAATCCGGACTGGCACATTCTTTTTGCCTGCTGGCTTCTCGCCGCTGTTTCGACACTCGGCAGCCTCTTTTTCAGTTCGGTCATGGAATTCGCGCCCTGTGTTCTCTGCTGGTATCAGCGGATCTTTCTTTTTCCGCTGGTGATCATTCTCGCCAGAGGGTTGTTCCCCTTTGATACAAATGTGGTGAAGTATGCCCTGCCGCTTTCCATCGCAGGCTTTCTCACCGCCATCTATCACAATCTGCTGTTTGCCGGGATCATTCCGGAAAAAATTCAGCCCTGCAGCCAGGGCGTTTCATGTACCGAGGAATACATCGACCTGTTCGGCTTTCTGTCGATCCCGATGCTTTCCCTGCTTTCTTTTTCAATCATTATCGCCCTTTTACTATTCCTGCAGAGGAGGATATCCCGATGAAACAAAATATATTGTTTGGTGTCGTCTGTGTCGCGCTGATCTTTGCCTTCATGTTCGCAAGCTCATATTACAAAGAGCGGCAGATCGAAAAGATCGGTTTCATGGCCGAAAAAGACGCCTCACTTTTTATCCGCGAGCATTCGCAGACCCTGGGCAGTGACGGGGCCAAAGTCTACCTGATTGAATTTATGGACCCCGCCTGCGAAACCTGCGCCGCCTTTTCCCCCTATATCAAAAAAATGATGGAGGCCTATGCGGGCAAGATCAAGCTTGTTCTGCGCTACGCCCCGTTTCATGATGGCGCCGACTATTTTGTCACCATCCTGGAGGCGGCAAAAAAACAGGGGAAATACTGGGAGACTCTCGAGGTCATGTACAAGTCGCAACCTTACTGGGCCAGTCACTCCAATCCCCAGCCGCAGAAAATATGGCAGTTTTTACCAAAGGCGGGGCTCGATATCGAGCAGCTCAGAAAAGACATGAATGATCCGGCAATTCAAAAACTCATTCAACAGGATCTTGACGATGCAAAAAAACTGGATGTCCGAAAAACTCCCGGGTTCTTCGTGAACGGCAAGCCACTCCAGACCTTTGGCTACCAGCAGCTTCTGGAACTGGTGCAGTCTGAACTCAGGGCACAGTATCCAAACTGACGACTCTGCCCTCCATGGGGCCGATTATTGAGAGGAAATTTGTTATGAAGAAATTATCACGCATTCTATTGTTAGCAGGCGCCCTGCTTTTCATTACCGCCTGCGGCCAGGGCCCCAAGGTCGCCACCGTGGGACAGCCCGCCCCGGATTTTACCCTGGTTGACCTGCAGGGCAAAACCTGGACCCTTTCCCAGCTCAAAGGGCAGGTGGTCTTTGTCAATTTCTGGGCCACCTGGTGTCCGCCATGCCGCGAGGAAATGCCTTCCATGCAGAGGTTGTATACCATGCTGCCGCCGGATAAATTCAAGATGCTGACCGTGCTCAACAAGGACGCGCCGGAAGCGGCAAAGGTCTTCGCCGGAAAATTGAACCTCACCATCCCGATCCTGCTCGACCCGAACAGTCAGGCCGGAGCGGCATACGGGCTGACCGGAGTGCCCGAGACCTATATCGTCGACAAACAGGGAATACTGAGAGAAAAGGTGATCGGCCCGGCCCAGTGGGACTCGCCGGGAGCGCAGCAGATGCTGATGAGATATATCAATCAGTAGGAAACTGAACAGTTTAAACCCCGCAGTTCCATACGAATATGAAAGGAACTGCGGGATCGAATTTCTGCTCCGCAAACTTCCTCCTTATTCTCCTGTCGACACAATTATTCAAACTTCTCCACAGTCTGGTTGATCATCTGCTTCTTGTTGCTCATGCCGGTGGAGGAAGACTTGCCAAGGGCAGAGAAGGTGTAAAGTATAAGGGCTGCGGCCAGCAACACCCCAACGGTTTTAAGCACAGCCTTGGGTTTCACATACATAGAAACCGCCAGACCGGCAACAACTGCCATGACTAGCCAGGTATGCCGGTAATAGATGTTCTTGAAGAGAATGATCAGGTTGTCCATATCCATGGAAGCCCACCATTTGGATTAGCTGTGATGAGAAGTACATAGCCCCGCCGGATGCAAAACCATGACGTTTAGGATGCCACTGTACACCCTGCAGCCCTCTCGGACAATCGGAAACCATTACCGGATACTGATCGGATAGTTATTTTCCAAAATATTGAAGCGTACACTTGACATGAAAGAGCAAACCCCCTACCATATCGCCATATGTCGATATCGCCAAATGGAGGTTTTATGAAACAGCTGATACGAGTAATGAAAGCGCTGTCCGACCCGAGCCGGATCAAGATCATGAAGATGCTTGAAGCAAAGCCTCTCTGTGTCTGCGAAATAACCGAGATTCTGAAACTTGCCCAATCGACCGTCTCGAAGCATCTGAAGATTATGGAAGATGCAGGCCTGATCGATTCCTGGAAGGAAGGATCCTGGGTGATCTATCGGATCACTGAAAATTTTGAAAACCGATACGCGGAAGTTCTCACACCGCTCCTCAAAGAGTGGCTGTTCGACAATCCCGAGATCAGAAAGATATACCGGCAGGCCCAGGTTTCCGACAAACAGCGATCCTGCGCCGCCTAGAAACGGGCTTCATATCGGGAGATCACGAGAAGTCCTGCAGTTAGTGTTTAGACGCAGGAAGTCTGAACAAATCATTTAAAAATAGCTGATCACCACTGAATTTCAGCTTTTTTACTGAAGAACAAGCCAACCATATGATATTGTTGGTTTTATTTAAATACAGGTGTGAAGTGGAAATGACGTTGGGCCATCCTTCGACAAGCTCAGGATGATCGGTGTAACAGTAATTCCGTTCATCCTGAGCCTGTCGAAGGATGAGCTTGGCGAAGAGTCAGTGGCTGAAATTCAGTGGGAATCAGATAAAAATATGGTTCTCAACAAAACTCAGCTTTACCCCCCTGGATTCCGGGTCGAGCCCGAAATGATATTTATTTAATGATGTCTTGATGATGTCTTGCCGGACCTGATCCGGCATCCAGTAATCTCAAGAAGAACAGATGGGCAGTTGGTGGAGTTTCCTTTAAAGCCACTTTTTTTAAAATACCCCCGAACATTCAAGAGTTTCAAACCATGGAAAATCTGCAAACGGAAATTGGTTCCTTCATTCAAAAGCCCGCCTGTTGCAGCGGCAGCAGGAAAGAAGCCGGCGAGACGCCACGGAACACATCGTCCCGAATCATTCTCGGGTTGATCGGGGTTGGAGTCTGGTACGCGGTCTATCGTCAGCTGGAACCACTTTCAATCTATCTCACCTATGATCTTATCGGTCTGGACCGGGGCAGTCATCTTGGCGAAGCGATCAAATTTTTTCTCTATGACACCCCGAAGGTCATGATGCTCCTGACTCTGGTGGTTTACGGAGTGGGCATTGTCCGCAGTTTCTTCACCCCGGAGCGGACCAGAAGGATTCTCGCCGGAAAACGGGAATCGGCCGGAAATGTTCTTGCGGCGCTTCTCGGTATCGTCACCCCCTTCTGCTCCTGCTCGGCCGTGCCGCTTTTTCTGGGCTTTGTGACAGCAGGAGTGCCGTTGGGCGTGACCTTTTCCTTTCTGATCTCGGCCCCGATGGTGAACGAAATCGCCCTGGTACTCCTTTACGGCCTTCTGGGCTGGAAGGTTGCGGCCCTCTATCTCACCACCGGTCTGCTGGTGGCAATCGTTGCCGGGTGGATGATTGGCCGCCTGGGCATGGAAAAGCACATGGAAGACTGGGTGCAGGAGCTGCGCGCCAATGCGGATGTGATGCCGGAGGAAAATCTCACCTGGGCAGACCGTTTCCAACATGGCCTGGCAGCGGTCAAGGATATCGTCGGCAAGGTCTGGATCTATGTGGTCGCAGGGATCGCGCTCGGCGCAGGCATCCATGGCTATGTACCCGAGGGATTCATGGCCTCGATCATGGGCAAGGGGGCCTGGTGGAGTGTGCCAGCCGCAGTGATCATCGGCATCCCGATGTACTCGAACGCCGCCGGGATCGTGCCGGTGATCCATGCACTCCTGGAAAAAGGGGCGGCGCTCGGCACCGTGCTCGCTTTTATGATGAGCGTGATCGCCCTGTCGCTTCCCGAAATCGTTATTTTACGCAAGGTCCTGAAACCACGCTTAATCGCCACCTTTATCGGGGTTGTCGGCACAGGAATTCTTTTCGTCGGCTACCTGTTTAATATGATAATTTAACCAGTTGCGAGTTGAAAAATGCGAAGGGTCGTGATCATGGCGGGTTCATTCTTCTTCGCATCCCTCATTTTTCATCTCGCATCTTGAAGTGCATTTTGCACCTTTGAGGAAAAACATGCCCCCACCGGAAGAAATCAGCATCAAACCGATCGGCGTCATGCACTGCAACCTGAACTCCCGCGAGCAGACCCCGAGGAATTATGACATCTCGGAAGAGACGGGAACCCTGGAGATCTTCCCCGAATTCAGTGAGGCCCTGCACGGGATCAAGATCGGCCAGACCATCGTCTGCCTCTTCTGGCTGCATGAGGCGCGGCGGGATATCCTGAAAGTGTACCCGAGAGGCGATAAAAGCCGGGGATTGCAGGGGGTTTTTGCCACCCGTAGCCCGGTCCGCCCCAATCCGGTGGCGATCTCCGAGTACCGGGTAACCGGGATTGCCGGAAATGAAATAGAGGTTTCCGGGGTGGACGTCCTTGACCAAACCCCGCTCATCGACATCAAAAAAAAGATATAAGGAACACTCGTGGAAATCAAAGTCATGGGCCCGGGCTGCGCCAGCTGCCACAAGGCCGAAAAGATTGTCAGGGAGGCGGTGGCCGAAGCAGGTATCGACGCCACAATTGAAAAGGTCACTGATTTTGCCGCAATTGCCAGGGCGGGCGTCCTTTCCACCCCGGCGGTGGTGATAGACGGCAAGGTCCGTTGTTTCGGCAAGGTGCCCGGAAAAGATGAAGTGCGCGAGTGGCTCAAATGAAAGATGCGCCATTGCAAAGGACCTTGAAGGTCGGAAAGGTCTCGGTCGGCCTGGTCGGCCTCGATGTTGCACTGAACCGGGTGGTCGAGGACCGGTCACTTGATGATGACCAGGCGGCGGAAAGCGTATTCGCGCATATTTCCAAGCTCAATTATGTGCCGAAAACCGCGACAAAGAAATATCGTGAGGCGATCCTGAAAGAGGTGCTCCGCCTTCGCGGAGGCGGCAGCGACCACAGCGGCGAACTGGTGATCCGCATCCTCGGCCCCGGCTGCGTCTCCTGCAACAACATCCAGAAAATGGTCATTGAAATTATGAACAGGATCGGGGCGGCGGCCGATATCTTCCAGATCCACGACCTTGATGAGATCGGTCGCTACGGTGTTCTGCAGACCCCGGCCCTGATCGTGAACGACAAGTTGAAATCCTCCGGCCGTGTTCCGACTCCGGCCCGGATTGAAGAGTGGCTGCGGGAAGAGCTGGACTCAACTGAAACGGAGTGATTCATAATGAAAACCTTTTTTCGATTTATTACCGTGTGGGCCTTTGTAATGCTGCTTTCCTGCACCTCATCGGAACAGGGCAAGGCGGGTGTTGTCGTCCCCGGCATTCCTGTCAAAAATACCGTGACCCTGGTTGATCTCGGGGCCAAAACCTGCGTCCCCTGCAAGCTGATGGCCCCGATTCTTGAGGAACTGAAGAAAGAGTACCAAGGCCGCGCGGCGGTCGTTTTTGTCGATGTCGGGGACGAGGAAAACATTGAAAAAGCCAGGGCTCTCAATGTACTGGCCATCCCCACCCAGATCTTTTTTGACAAAACCGGGAAGGAAGTGTATCGCCATGCCGGTTTTCTGGACAAAGACAGCATGGTTGCCAAACTTGAAGAATTACTGGCCCGGTAATGAATGATATTCTCATAGGTATAACCAGCCGGCTTCAGGCTGGTCCAGAATACGCCCTGCCGGCGGCTTTTCTCTGGGGCATGGTCAGTGTTCTGCTTTCCCCCTGTCACATGGCCTCCATCCCTCTGCTGATCGCTTACGTTGCCGGGCAGAAGACGCTCCCACCCCCCCGACAGGCGGCCCGTTTTGCCATTCTTTTCGCCCTCGGCATCTTTATGACCATCATGGCGGTCGGCCTCCTCTGCGCTGCCGCAGGACGGATGCTTGGCGATATCGGCCCCTGGTGGCAGCCGGCGGTGGGCATTCTGCTGCTCTGGGTGGCCTGGACGCTCTTCAAAGCGCCGCAATGTTCGTCAACCGGCAATATCCTCGCCCGTTTTCAGATTCAAGGCGCTATGGGCGCATTGATCCTCGGCCTTGCCTACGGGACTCTGGCCGGAGTCTGCACCTTCGGTTTTATTGCGCCGATACTGGGCATCATTACCCTGCAGAATGAAATCATTATCGGGATATCGATGCTGTTGCTCTTCAGCCTCGGCCACTGCCTGCCGCTGGTTGTCTGCGGCATCTTCTCGGCCCGGACCATGGAATTGCTGTACAGCCATACCGGGCAGAAAACTGTAGCGATCATGCGGAAACTGGCGGCGGGAGTTATTGCGGGATTAGGCCTCTATTTTATCCTGCTTCCTTTCTGGAAATAAGCCGCCACCGAAAGAGTTGTTTTGTTTTCCCGCAGAATGCCGCAATCAACGACAAGGAGAGAAAAATGACCTCATCAGAAAAAAAGCTTTCCTTTCTTGACCGTTTTCTGACCTTATGGATCTTTCTCGCCATGTTCACCGGAGTCTCGGGCGGCTGGCTCTATCCCGATATCCGGGAAGTGATCAACTCCTTCCAGGTCGGCACCACCAATATCCCCATCGCCATCGGTCTGATCCTGATGATGTACCCGCCACTCGCGAAAGTGAAGTATGAAAAACTGCACGAGGTTTTCCGCAATTACAAGGTCCTGACCCTGTCCCTGGTCCAGAACTGGATTATCGGCCCCGTCCTGATGTTCGGACTCGCCATCACCTTTCTTTCCGGACACCACGAATACATGGTCGGTCTGATCCTGATCGGTCTCGCCCGCTGCATCGCGATGGTCATCGTCTGGAACGATCTGGCTGACGGCGACACCGAATATTGCGCAGGCCTTGTCGCCTTCAACTCGATCTTTCAGGTGTTGTTCTTCTCGCTCTATGCCTGGCTCTTCATCACCATCCTGCCGAAATGGTTCGGCATCGCGGGGGCGGTGGTTGATATTTCCATGGGGCAGATTGCCCAATCGGTTTTTATCTATCTCGGGATTCCCTTTCTGGCCGGGATGCTCACCAGATTTGTCGGCCTGAAAACAAAGGGGGAAAAGTGGTATCAGGAAAAGCTGATTCCGAAAATCAGCCCCCTGACCCTGGTGTTCCTGCTGTTCACCATTCTGGTCATGTTTTCATTAAAAGGCGAATACATTATCCAGCTCCCGTTTGACGTGATCCGGATCGCCGTCCCGCTGGCCATCTATTTTCTGACCATGTTTCTGGTTTCGTTCTTCATGTCGCACAAGGTAGGCGCCACTTACGAACAGGCAACCACCCTTTCCTTTACCGCCGCGTCGAATAATTTCGAACTGGCGATTGCGGTGGCCATTTCCGTTTTCGGCATCGATTCCGGCGAGGCCTTTGCCGCCGTCATCGGCCCGCTGGTTGAGGTGCCGGTCCTGATCTCGCTGGTCACCGTCGCCTTTTGGTTCAGGAAGAAATATTTCCCGTACGCGAAAAAAACCCCGACCGGGGTGTGCCATGTCAGCTGTGAGGGGTAAAGGCTCCGTCCGGACCGGAACCATCCGCCCCCGGATATTTCGCCGCATGTAAAATTTCAGTGGCAATGTCCGCCGCGATCCGGATAAGATAAGAAATCGGGACCAACCGACCCAAATAACACGAAAAAAATGACCCACAACAACGCTACCATGCACAAAACACAACGATTCACAGCTTCCATTACCATGAGCACAGCTCTCCTCCCGCTCGAACTGCTACTCGAGGGCGGACTGCTATGTCTGCTTCGGCAGCAATGGCATGACTCTGTATGGAGAGGAGGAGCGTTCTAGCCAAACAAGCGAAAACAGCCGATTCTTAAGGCCCGTACGGAGCATATCCGTACGGGCCTTTTTTATTTTCACATCATAAGCGGAGAAAAACGATGGACAAGATCATCATTTTCGACACGACTTTACGGGACGGAGAACAGGCGGCCGGCTGCCGCCTGGGTGTCCGTGAAAAATTGAAGATTGCGAGACAACTGACCGAACTCGGAGTGGACGTGATCGAGGCGGGCTTTCCGTCCTCGTCACCGGAAGATTTCCGGGCCGTACAGACCATTGCCCGGGAAGTGACCGGAGCCACGATCTGCGCCTTAAGCCGGGCTGTCCCAGCCGATATCGACGCCTGCGGCAAAGCACTTGCCGGGGTAGCCCGCTCGCGGATCCATACCGGGATCGGGGTCTCCGACATTCATATCCTCGGTAAATTCCGCGACCCGAAATACGGGGTGAATCTCGCCGAAAAAAGGGAAGCCACCATCGAAATGGCGGTCAAGGCGGTCATGCGGGCCCAAGAATACACCGATGAGGTCGAATTCTATACGGAAGACGCCGGCCGGGCCGATCAGGCATATTTATGCCGACTGATCGAAGCAGTCATCGGAGCGGGCGCCACCGTGGTGAATATACCTGACACCACCGGCTACGCCGTTCCCTCGCAGTACGGCCGGATGATCCGTGAAGTCCGGGAAACGGTCCCCAATATCGATCGGGCAACGATCAGCGTGCACTGCCATGACGATCTGGGCATGGCGGTGGCCAACACCCTGGCCGGAATCGAGAACGGCGCCCGGCAGGTGGAGGGGACCATCAACGGCATCGGTGAGCGGGCCGGGAATGCGGCTCTGGAAGAGGTGATCATGGCGCTGGAGACCCGCAGGGATTTCTATCAGGTACAAACCGACATCCGGACACCGCAATTGTATGCGGTCAGTCGCTTGGTTTCCGAGGCGATGGGCATGTCGGTGTCGAAGAACAAGGCGATTGTCGGCGACAATGTCTTTTCCCACAGTTCCGGCATCCATGTGGACGGTTTTTTGAAGGAACGGCAGACCTATGAGATCATGCAGCCCGAAGATATCGGTTTTCCGGTCAAAAGTGGTGTGGTGCTGACCGCCCGGACCGGTCGCCACGGGGTGTTTCACCGCTTCTCGGAATTGGGGCACACAATCGCCGAAACGGACCGGGAGAAAATATACCAGCGTTTCTTAACCGTCGCCGACGGCAAGCAGGAGGTCTTCGATGCGGATCTGGAGGCCATTTTACGCGACGAGAGCAAAACCTGTCAGGACGGGTTCGAACTGGAGTATTTTCAGGCCAGCTGCCGGTCCGGCGCCAAGCCCGCGGTCGTCATCCGTCTGCGGCGTCGCAATGAAACAGTTGAAGAAAGCGCCGAAGGAGACGGACCGGTGGACGCATCGTACAAGGCGATCAATAAACTGATCGGCTATGCACCGGTATTGCACCGCTACGAGATCCAGGCCGTCACCGAAGGGACGGATGCCATGGGCAATGTCCTGGTGCATCTGGAACATCAGGGGAAAAAGGTGATCGGCCGCGGGGCGTCCACCGACATTATCGAGGCAAGCATCAAGGCCTATCTTGACGGACTGAACACCCTTCGGGATGCGGCATAAAGAGCGGTATTCGGTGAACACTCCGCGGAGGTCGGCGGGGCGGCATGGACAACTGCAATTCGCGATGCGTAAATTCAGCTTCCACCCCTCAGCCCGGAGTGGCCTTGACTGGGTGAAGGAAAAGACCGCGGTGCCGAGTTGACCGAAGAGCAAAGAATTAAGGTTTGACCCCGGCACCGCGAGGTTGTAAACAAAGTATTGCATCCCCTGCGGCAGAGACCGACCAGCGTGAGACTTCGAGCTGCGGGGAATGCGCCCCGAAGGCAGCGCCCTTGGGGTGCATTTCGCTGTGCATGTTCAAACCAATTTCAAAAGGTTTTTTTGATGAGAGAAAGAGTTGCCGCATCGTTCTGTGCATTCATTCTTCTAATTCTGCTCTCTGCCTGCACACCGAAGGTGCCGCTCGCCCTGCCGGAACACGATGCGGAGGCCCGGCGGATGAAGCCGCCGCCGGGCAGGGCCCTGCTGTATGTCTATCGCGGGGATGTCCTGTTTTCAGGCAAGGCCGCCATCTATGATGTATTTATCGATGATCATCGCATCGGCGCGCTTGCGGAAAGAACCTATCTGACGATCTATTCGAACCCCGGGAAATACATGTTCTCGTATGGCGCCAGTTATCCGGACACGATCTATAAAAAATCCGAGCTGCCTCTCTATGTCAAAGCCGATCAGGTGTATTTCGTCGAAATCTCGGCCTGGAATGCAATGTTGATAGAGGAGTCCAAGGCCGTAAAAAACCTGGAGAACTGCAGGCTGATATTCGAAACCGATTCACCTTTCGAGCTTGCATCGATACAGAACAAAAAGGCAAGGACCGGCCCGAATACGTCACCAACCGTCCCGCCGGCGGACACCGCGAAAGCCGAAGGTTTTCAGACCGCCTCTCAGGCTGGCGGGAAAAAGCAGGGCGAACAGGTGAAGATGGCGGTCATGGAGCTTGAGGCCATCGGCGGTGTCGATAATGATCTGGCCGAGATCATGACCAGCTATCTGAAGGATGAGATCCATGCCCTCGGCAGTTACTCTACGGTAAGTCGTGAGGAGATCGAGGCGCTTGCCAACCGACTGTCCCTTCAGCAGCTGGTTGGCGACTGCACGGACAACAACTGCCTGTCGGATATGGGAAAGGCTCTCGGAACCAAGCTGATGGTGTACGGAAGTATCTCCCTGGTCGGCGAGACTTTCTCGTTAAGCCTCAGGTTGCTTGATACCGAAAGCAAGGAACCTGTCAATCGGGTCAACAGGTTGTGCAAGTGCAAGAAGGACGATCTGTTTGAAGTGGTCCGAAGTGCCGTGATCGAACTCATGCAATGAAATCCCCGCGGCAGAGACGTCGAGCCTTCGAGCCGTGAGGTATTCCCCCCCTGAGACAGAGCAAATTTCCATATCGCAGACAACTCTCCAAAACCTCATTAAACAAGGGCCTGCGACTGATTACGCAATCCCTGCGACTTGCTTCATTACACCAGGTTAATATTCTTATGCCGATCTGTAGAAAAATCCATACACAGCATAATTTCTCATGATTCCAGGACCTTCGTCATGAAAACCATCCCTGCATCGTAGCCGGGTGTAGTAAAATCCATTCACTTTTCTGAACCAACTCCTCACAAAAATCTCCTGCTGAATATTTTTATCTCTTATCATATCGACGAGTTAGAGCAAATCCCCATCCGCTGGCACCCCCCTTGCAGAAAAGATAATCGAAAAGCGGAACGGACGAGTCCGACCTGCTGCGCTCCGCAGCGAAAGGTAAGCGTTTGCAGTTTCCAAGTAACTGCGGGTCGGTTTTCTAATTCACTGGATAAAATGAGTACTGCCGGCCGGTTCCATCGGCTCAATGAAAGATGCTCTCAAACCGAGGACAGACACATGAATAACTCCAGAACCAAACAACTTGCAGAGAATACGAAGTGTTCAATCGAAACCATAACCCCGGCTGGGTGGAGGCCCCTGCAGGATTCCCCTCACTCCGATCCTCGGACCAGTCAAATGCAGAGACTGCGGGTCCTTGTGGTGGATGACGACACCTCTCTTCGCGAAGCCGTTTCCATGATGCTTGACGATTGCGAGATGTTTGCACACATGGCGGAAAACGGCAGGCAGGCGGTCCAGATGCTGCAGGTTAGCCAGTTCGATCTGCTGATCAGTGATGTGCGGATGCCTGAAATGGACGGTTTCCAGCTTCTCCGGTGGGTCCGTGAACATCGACCGTCCATGGAGGTGATCATGATGAGCGGCGATGACAGCCACACCACGTTGTTGCAGCTGATGCGGGCAGACGCAGATGATTTCCTGCTCAAACCCTTTACGGCGGATGAGCTGTCGGATGCAGTCGAGCGATGCAGACAGCGGGTCAATCAGCAGCAGCACGTACGCCAGCTGCCTCCCAATCTGATCAAACAGTCCATGCATGATGTCCATGGCGGATTGTCCAGTGTGGAGGGGATAACCAGGCTGCTGCTGAAAAAATATCATCAAACCCTGGACGAAAGCGGGAGAGACCTCTTGCTGTCGGTGATTTCCCAGGTCAGAAAACTTATCGATCATTCTGAGGAATATGCCACACAGGCCCAGGCAATTGACCAGAGAGGGCATCTTGAAGACAACCTTCTCGACCTGCAGAGTGATGTGATCAACCCGGTTCTTGCCACCCTCGCCTTTGAGAAATCAAGGAAGAACATTGATATCAGCAATCTTACCCAGGCCGATCGGCGTCTGCCGATAATCATAGGGAATCAGGTCCTGGTGAAAAGTGTCGTTCGCAATCTTTTCGACAACGCCATTAAATATTCCCCAAGACACGGCCGGATAGACTACAGAATTGTCAGCGCCGGTCCATTCTATCAGGTGGTCGTGGAGAACGAGACCGTTTCCTTTTCAGCGGTCCATGACGACAAGCAGTCCAAAATCATTGATTCGGCCAAACGGCAGAATCATGCCCACAGCCATGCAGGGCTGGGTCTGGGACTGAACATGGCAGATTTTTTTGCCTGCAGATGTGGCGGCGAGGTCCGGGACGAAAGCACCACCGATGGCGCCCGTTTCATCTTTTCCCTGCCCGTGCCGGCAATCAGAAAACCGGACCGGAGGTCGTACCGCATCCCGACGGGCAACAGGATGCATCCAGGGTACGGACTTTCATAAGACCATCTCCCGGCCCGACCTCCACCACAAAGGGCTTTCGAAATTACTCGAAAGCCCTTTAAAATTTTCAAAAACTACGTTCTGGCCATCCTCTTCATGATCGCCGGTGTCAAGATGATCACCGGCCCCACGGCTGTCGGTCTACTGTTAATGGTTTACAGGAAGCTATGAATTCGTTTAAAGATGGTAAAGTCTGGATAAGTCTTACCGCCTTTCGGGTGAAATTATTGAAGCTCCCCGCGGCAGATAAGCGCTAGACTTCGAGCCACGGGGAATCTCCGTAAGGAAGGATACTTACATCAGATTCGCTCACTAACCCCGCAGCAGGTAAGGGAGCCTGCGACACTCCGAGCTGCGGGGAATGCGTTTCGCTGTGCATGTTCAAGAAACAGAGAAGTCCAACTCTACGGAGCTGTATATGTCATCGCACGATCAATCCGCCAACCGTCACCCGTCAACTGTCAACCGCACAAGAATCCTGTTTTTGTGCACCGGCAACTCCTGCCGCAGCCAGATGGCCGAAGGGTGGGCGCGCCATCTCAAAGTTGATGTGATTGAAGCATACTCCGCCGGAATTGAAAAGCACGGGTTGAATCCGCTGGCGGTAAAAGTGATGGCCGAGGCCGGGGTCGACATCTCAAACCACACCTCGCAGACCGTTGACGAGTTGCCTGTTTTTGAATTCGACTACGTGATCACGGTCTGCGGTCACGCCAATGAGAATTGTCCCTATTTCCCGGGTCCTGCCAGGGTGGTCCATGTCGGCTTTGACGACCCTCCGAAACTTGCTGAACACGCTGCCTCAGAAGAAGAAGCTCTGGTCCATTTCCGCCGGGTACGGGATGAGATCAGAAAATTTATCGAAACCCTGCCCTCTTCACTATCCAATTAATAGCCACAACTCGCCGAAAACAGACACCTTTTTCCTAACCGACGCAGACATCTTTCCCTGGCACCAGCCACCATATTTCATCATTTAATCGGCAACTTCCGCAACAACACCACAAACATTCCCCTATCACAAAATGTTTTTTTTACAATCAGTTGTGATAGAATCTGAATTCATTCCGAGGGATTTCACCTAAATAAACAACACTGGGGAGAGAGCTTGATGAAGATCAAACGAAGAGATTTTCTGAAGTTGTCGGTGGCGGCGGGCGCCGCCGCATCCATGGGCAGGCCGGTCATGAACGCCTTTGCGGAATCACACGGCAATAAACAAATCGGCGAAGCGCCCGGTGAATGGAAGGCCTCCACCTGCCAGGGCTGCACGACCTGGTGCCCGGTGGAGATTTTCGTCCAGGATGGCCGGGCCGTCAAAGTGCGGGGAAATCCCCTATCAAAACAAAATGACGGGTCTGTCTGCCCCAGAGGTCATCTTTCCCTGCAGCAGGTCTATGATCCTGACCGGGTCAAGGTTCCCATGAAGCGTACGAATCCAAAAAAAGGGCGCGGCATCGACCCCAAATTCGTACCCATTTCCTGGGATGAGGCCTTCAATACCATCGCCGACAAGATGATGGAACTGCGCAACAACGGCGAGCCGGAAAAATATCTGCTGATGCGCGGCCGGTACACCTACATGCGGGATATCATTTATGACGGCGTTACCAAGATTTTCGGCTCACCCAACAACCTCTCCCACAGCTCCATCTGCGCCGAGGCCGAAAATTTCGGCGCCTACTACACCGAAGGCATGTGGGGCTACCGAGACTACGATATCAGCAATTCAAAGTATGTTCTGGTCTGGGGCTGTGATCCAGTGAGCAGCAACCGGTTGGTCCCGGCCACCATCAAGAGGCTGGGCGATGTTCTCGACCAGGCCACCGTGGCCGTTGTTGACCCGAAACTGAACAACACCGCGGCCAAGGCCCAGGAGTGGCTGCCGCTCTTGCCCGGCACCGATGGCGCCCTGGCCCTGGCCATTGCCCATGTTTTGCTTTCCGAAGGGCTCTGGTTCAAGGAGTTTGTCGGTGATTTTACCGACGGCAAAAACCGTTTCAAGGCCGGGATGGAAGTTGACGAAGCAACCTTTGCGGAAAAGGAATCCCATGGGGTGGTCAAGTGGTGGAATATTGCGGTCAAGGACATGACACCGAAGAAGGCCGCCGAGATCACTCAAGTTCCCGAGGAGCAGATCGTCCGGGTGGCCCGCGGCATGGCCAAGGCGGCGCCGAATGTGGCGGTGTGGATGGGACCGGGAGCTGCCATGCACGTCCGTGGCGCCTATTCCGCCATGGCGGTCAACGCCTTGAACGGTCTGGTCGGCGGCATCGATAATGTGGGCGGCACCCTGCCCTCAAACAAAGTGCCGGTCAAGCATATGCCGAAACTCGATGCCTATCAGGACGAAATAGCCAAAAAGGGCACCAAGAACAAAAAAATCGACCAGCGCGGCACCAAGAGCCATCCCGCCCTGAAAGAGGGCAAGCCCGGCGGCGGCGTGATCACCAATAACGCCGCCACCGGTATCCTGGCGTCAGACCCATACGAGATCAAAGTTGCGGTAGGCTACATGAACAACTTTGTCTTTTCCTGCACCGGGGCCGAGCGTTGGGAGAAGGCGATGGAAAAAATCCCCTTCTTTGCCCACATCACCACCCACGCCTCGGAAATGACCCAGTATGCCGACATCGTCCTGCCGGGTGCCAGCTCCATGTACGAAAAACTCTGCTGGGTGAAGCAGAAACAGAACCGTTACGCCCAGTGCACCCTGCTGCAACAGGTAGTAAAACCCATGTGGGAAGTGATCAATGACGAAACCGAATTCCCGTGGATGCTAGGTGAAAAGTTTGCCGAACGCGGTTTTCCGAACCTGATCGATTTCCTCAAAAAAGAATTCAAGGACCCGGAAACCGGCAAGGAAGCGACCAATTCCAAAGAGTTTACCGAATATGCGGTCAAATACTACACCCAGGATCTCTGGAACGGCAAGGATGTCGGCGGCGACAAGATCAACGGTTGGGCCGAGATGCAAAAACGCGGCATGTGGAACTCCGATGCGCAGCCATACAAGAAGCGCTGGGGCGGCAAGTTCGGCAAGGATGAAGAAAAAGACGGCAAGAAAACCACCAAGGGTACCGTTACCCACAAGTTCGAGTTCTACAGTGAAACCCTCAAGCATGCCCTAGAGAAACACGCCGAAAAGCACAAGACCACGGTTGATGACATCCTGGCCGCCTGCAACTATACGGCTGCCGGGGAACTGGCCTTCGTGCCCCATTATGAACCGCCTTTCCGGTACGGCAGCATGGCGGAATACCCCTTCACCTTTATCGACTACAAGTCCCGCCTGAACCGTGAAGGCCGTAGCGCCAACAGCCCGTGGTATAACGAGTTCAAGCATGTCGATCCAGGCGATGTTGGCCATCAGGACGTGCTCAAGATCAACCCCGCCGATGCAAAAAAACTCGGGATCAAGGATGGCGATGCCCTTCGTGTAACTTCAGTCGCAGCCACTATCGACTGCACTGCCCGTCTCTGGGAAGGAATCCGACCCGGGACGGTGGCCAAGGCTTTCGGTCAGGGCCACTGGGCCTACGGCAAGGTAGCGGCAAAAGACTACACCAAGGCTGAACCGCGTGGCGGCAACAACAACACCCTCATGCCCTTTGATACCGAACGGCTGAGCGGCGGCAATGTGCGAAACGGCGGGTTCACCGGCGTTAAAATCGAACGAGTTTAAGGCAAGGGGAGGATTAAGCTATGACGCAATACGCGATGATTATAGACCTACGGAAATGTGTGGGCTGCGGGGCGTGCGCCCTTGCCTGCAAAACTGAAAACAATACCGCGCTCAGGAAAAACGGTCAGACCCACAACTGGGCTGACTTCATTCACGAGACAACGGGCAAGTTTCCAGATACCGGGTACAAGACGACACCTGTTTTATGCAACCATTGCTCCGACGCACCATGCGTTGAAGCCTGCCCGGTTGAGCCCAAGGCCATGTATAAAACGCCGGACGGCATCACCATGCATAACGATGAACGCTGCATCGGCTGCCGGGCCTGTCAGGAGGCCTGTCCGTACAGCAAGACAGAGGTGACCGGGGACGGTGCATCCGGGGAATACAGTGTGATCAGTTATAACGAGGAGGGGGCGCCCTATCAGGCGTTTTTTACCGACAAAACCGAATTGATCCCCGGCATTACCACATCAGGCGCCGGGATCGCCGCACTTGCCGGCGACACCCCTCCGCACCGGACCAGATATTCCCACCCGGATTACGATGATGTGCGCCGTTCCAATATCGTTGAAAAATGCATCTTTTGCGCCCACCGGCTCGCCAACGGAGAACTGCCGTATTGTGTGGATTCCTGTCCGGCCGGCGCCCGCATTTTCGGCGACCGGAGCGACCCGAACAGCGAGGTGGCCAAACTGCTCACCAAACACAAAGGAACGACGCTCAAACCGGAAGCGGGTACGAAACCCAATGTGTTTTATATCCGCGATTACAGTACCCGTTCATAATGACTGAAAAAGGTCGGGCGTTTCATAGGCGAAGCGCCCGGCCTTTCCCCCTGATTTTTTCATGAGATAAATGGAGTGCCATGACAACCGCCGTGGAATTGACAATACAGCGAAGCAATTGTTTCAGGCTCCTGGCCGCCTGTTTTTACGAACCGGACCAGGCGCTTTTTCAAAAGGAACACCTGTGCGAGAACCTCGCATCGCTTCTTGGCATCTGCAGCAACGAGAAGGCAGCCGCTGCGGCAATGAGCATGACCGCGGCGCTTGCCGAAAATTGCGGCGACGAGATGGCTGTCGAATACGCCCGACTGTTTGTCGGTCCTTTTGAACTTGCCGCCCCTCCGTACGGGTCTGTCTATCTTGAGAAAAGCAACAGGCTGATGGGCGACTCGACCCTGGCCGTGCAGAAAATGTATCAGAAGGCCGGATTGTCGGTTGAGGTCCGGGAAGCGCCGGACCATATCGCCCTTGAGTTGGAATTCATGCATTTCCTCTGCCTTGGCGAGGCAGAGGCCGCACAAGAAAAAAAGGTCAGCGATGCCCGAAAATTTGCCGACCTGCAATCCGCATTCATGGGAAAACTGCTTGGCCCCTGGATTCCTGAATTCTGCGAAGACATTCGAAAAAATACCGGCAACGGATTTTATAGTCATCTTGCCGACTGCCTCGACCATTTTGTCGAAAGTGAAGCCTCAACCCTGACACAGCCGACCGTTGCAAACGAAATGGGAAAGGATCATGCTGAGCGGATTGCTGTTTGACAGAATTGCCCCGATGAGCAAACCCGCAGTTTCGTTACAACCGCGCCGCTGCTTGCGGGCCCGTTTCAGAGGCAGCGAATGCCTGGCCTGTGTTGAGGATTGCCCGAGCGGTGCGCTGACCCTGAACGGCAGGACAATTTCCTTTGCCGAAGAAAAATGCTCCGGCTGCCTGCGCTGTACAGCGATCTGCCCCAACGATGCCCTGACCGATGATCTTGATCTTGAGATGCTTCTTGAGAGTGTCACCGTCAGGAGAATCGCCGTCCTTTCCTGCAGCAAAGGCCGACAGAGTGAAGGAAAGATAAAAATTCCCTGCCTCGGTTTTCTCTCGGAATCTCTTCTCGCCGCAATCAGCACTCTTGCCGGAGGCGACGTCCTTCTTGATGTTGAACCTTGCGCTGATTGTGTTAACGGTCATTGCCTGCCCCTTATTAAAAAAAGATTATCAAATATCCGGGACCGGGCCTCAGATCATCTCCACGTCAAGATCAGACTCGCCTTCACGAAAGATGACCTGCCGGGGATTGACCGAGGAACAGCCCGCAGATTCTTTCTGAAATACGCAAGCGAAGCGATCGTTAATATCCCCGACAAGACACCGTCTGCAGCCTCCGGCCAGGCCAAACTTCCCACCAGAAATTCCCTGGGACTTCAAGTTGCTCTGGGAAAGGCGACAGAACCGGATGAAAAGGAGTTCCTCAAATCGTTTCTGTATGAACTTAAGATTTCAGAAAATTGTGATCACTGCCCGTTATGCAGTGGCATGTGTCCGACCGGCGCATTAAAGCGGACGAAAACAGAAAAATCAAAGCAACTGGTTTTCATCAATAGCCGTTGCAGCGGTTGTGGTATCTGCGTTGGATTCTGCAAGAAAAATGCGCTAACCCTTTTGCCAGGGAATAAAAGAAGTTGACTGGCAAAAGGACAAAATGTAATAGTAAAGAGAATTCTTAAATAGACTCCGAGCCAAAGGACCTACGTCAACGATAAGGTCTTCGGCCGCTAGGGTGTTGCTGGAAACGGCCCCGCCTCCCCTGTTTGGAAAGGAGATATTCATGTCGGTAGAAATCCGCTGTCCGGTCCCGGAAGATGTTCCCGGAGGCCCCCCATTGATCGACAACCACAATCGCCCGATCACCTATCTGCGGCTCGCCATCACCGACCGCTGCAACCTCCGCTGCCGTTATTGCCGTCCTGAAGAAGGGGTGCCTTTCATTCCCCATGATGACATCCTTCGTTTTGAAGAAATGGAACGACTGGTCACGATCTTCGCAAGTCTTGGCGTTACCAAGGTCCGGGTGACCGGCGGCGAACCATTTTCCCGCCGGGGCGCCATGGGCTTTCTGAAGGAACTGGGCAAGATCGATGGAATCGACGCTCTTCACGTGACCACCAACGGGGTCAAAACCGCCCGTTATCTCGATGAACTGAAAGAGATCGGGATTGCCGGAATCAACCTGAGTCTCGACACCCTTGATCCGAAACGATTCCGGCGGATCACCAGACGCGATTATCTCAACGGTGTTCTTGAAACCTTGCATGGCGCACTCGACAGAGACATTCCCCTCAAGGTCAACAGCGTGATTCTGGAAGACACCAGCGACCAGGAGATCAGAAGCCTTGCCCGGTTGGCGGAAAACCATCCCATCACCCTGCGCTTTATCGAAAGAATGCCCTTTTCTGGCGCCAGCCGCACCAGGGAGATTGCCAACGGCGACCTGGTCGGCCGTTTACAACGGATTTTCCCGACCATCACCGAAGAGATCCCGGGACCCCACCCTGCCACCGCCCGGATTTTTTCCATCGGCGGCTTCCGGGGAAAGCTCGGCCTGATCCAGGGATATTCCCGTTTGTTCTGCCGGACCTGCAACAAGGTGCGCATAACCCCTGCCGGCATGCTGAAAACCTGCCTGTATGACAACGGCGCCCTTGATCTCAGAGCGCTTGTCCGGAGCGGAGAAACGGATTTCGAGATCGGCAGGAACATTACCGGCTGCATCCGCAATCGCTATGTCAACGGCCTGGCTGCGGAAGATGCCTGCGGATGCGATGAGGAGCCTTCAATGTCGGTGATCGGCGGGTAATATGGATACTCTTGCAATCGATATATTGATGCTTGCCTTCATCTTTGCCATTGTCGCTTTTTTCTACGCCTCGGTGGGACTGGGCGGCGGCTCTTCCTATACCGCAATCCTGACCATCTTCGGCGCCGGAACCGCCGTCATCCCGATGGTTTCTCTCACTCTCAATGTCTTGGTTACCACGGTCGGCAGCCTGGTATTCCTGAAAAAGAAACATGCCCGGCTGCGGCTGATCGCGCCGTTTCTTTTCACTTCAATCCCAATGGCCTATCTTGGCGGCATGCTCCATCTGCCAAAATTCATCTTCTATCTCGTCCTGCTCGTTTCATTGCTCTTCGCCGCCCTACGTATTTATTTCCCGAAAGAGACACAACCCTTGCCTCTCACTGATCAGGGCAAACTCTTTCTCGCTCTTGGCTGCGGAGCCCTTCTCGGCCTCGTTGCCGGCATTGTCGGTATCGGCGGAGGCATTTATCTGGTCCCCCTCATTCTTCTCCTCGGGCTCGGCACCGCAAAAGAAGCGGCAGCCTGCGGCGCATTTTTTATCTGGGCCAATTCGGTTGCCGGTCTTGCAGCCCGCCTGCAGTTTAACAGCATTGATCTGATCCCCTTCATACCGGTAATCCTCGCCACGGTCCTTGGCGGCCTCTTCGGATCAATCATGGGGGCAGGACATTTCACCCCGCGGACCATGCAAAAGATCCTCGGCTCGGTGTTGGTGGTGGCGATCATATTTCTCACCCGGAAAATCAGCCTTTTGGTTTTATAGAAGGAAGGGTGCAGGTAACAGGGGGACAGGATATGAGATTTGAAGATCTGGAAGTTTGGAAAAGAAGTTCAATACATCAACAAAGAAACAGGACGGAGATGGATTGAGGAAACAAGGGAAATTTCAGCAATGCTCACCGGGCTGATTAGAAGCAAGAAAGAGCAAGTTGCCACATAATCCCTGCACCCTGTCCCCTTTCACCTTAAACCTTTTTTAAAACGGAGTTTTATATGATCGACGTCAGCCCCAAGTTCTATTCGTTGCGATACGCCAAGGCGGAAGGGTTCCTCTACGGCAATGCCAAGGCCCTCGGCATGGTGGCCGACAAAAAGGTCCCCAAGGGCGATGTGCTGGAAGTTGCCCGTGCCGCAGGAATCATGGCCGCAAAACGGTGCAGCGACCTGATCACCTTTTGCCACCCGATCCCGCTCGACTGGGTAGAAGTCGGTTTCGAGGTCGAAAAGGAGCATATCCGGGTCATCGTTGAAGTAAAATCGGTCTGGAAAACCGGGGTCGAGGTCGAGGCGATCACCGGTGTCACCGGCGCGCTCCTGAACGCCTATGACATGTTGAAACCCCTTGATGCCGATCTCTCCTTCGGCAATATCCGGGTGGTGAAGAAAAAGGGCGGCAAGAGTGATTTTTCCGATAAATTTTCCCGGCCGATCAGAACTGCGGTCCTGGTCATGTCCGATTCCACCCATGCGGGAACCCGCGAGGACAAGTCAGGGCTCGTCATCAAGGAGTTTCTTGCAAACCAGCCGGTGGAAGTTGCTGCCTACGAAATCCTGCCCGACGATCGCAAGGTTATCACCGAACGACTCTGCGCCCTGGCCGACGATGAAGGAATGCAGCTCATCTTCACCACCGGCGGCACCGGGCTCGGCCCGCGGGACGTTACCCCGGAGGCGACCCTTGATGCCCTGGACCGCACCATCCCCGGCATCGTCGAGGCCACCCGCCGACACGGCAAGGACCGGACGCCCTTCGCCATGCTCTCCCGAGGAGAAGCCGGCGCCCGCGGCAACTGCATTATCATCAATCTTCCCGGGAGCTCCAAAGGCGCCCTGGAAAGCATGCAGGCCCTATTCCCCGGCCTGCTCCACATCTTCCCGATGATGGAAGGGAAAGGACATTGAGGCCGCAAATGATATCTATTGATCAGGCACTTGATATTATTAAGAAAAATCTATTCATCCTGGACAGTGAAGAGATTGATCTCGAGAATTCTCCTGGCCGGGTCCTGGCCGCTGATTTTCTCGCTCCGGAACCTTCCCCCCGTTTCAGCAACTCGGCCATGGACGGCTTTGCGGTCAGATTTGCCGATATTGCCGGGGCGAGCGCTGAGTCGCCGGCCTCACTCAAGGTAATCGGTGAAAGCCAGGCGGGAATTCCGTATACCGGTCAACCCGAAGAGGGGTGCTGTATCAGGATCAGCACCGGCGCCGTACTGCCGGAGGGATTTGACACCGTGGTCAGGGTCGAAGATACCGAAAGTGGCGACGCCGGAGTTCTGGTCAAAACCGCCTCCCGGAAGGGAAAGGACGTCAGGTTTATCGGCGAGGAGTACCAGACCGGGGAATGCCTGCTCCGGCAAGGCCAACATCTTTCGGCCAGGCACATTTCAATTCTTGCCGCTGCTGGAGCTGCCAGGGTTTCAGTCTTCCGTCGTCCCCGGGTGGCTCTGCTCGTGACCGGCAGCGAACTCACCTCCGTGGGAGAGGCTCCCGGTCCCGGCCAGATCAGGGATTCGAACCGACTCATGCTCGGCGCGGCGGTATCTGAGGCGGGCGGGGTAGTTGTTCATTCCGCCATTGCAGGTGATGACCTGGCCGCAACGGTTCAGGCGATTGAAGCGACTTTTGCTGATGCGCCGGATATTCTGCTCTGCGCCGGCGGGGTCTCGGTCGGCCCCCACGATCATGTGAAAGAGGCAGCAGTCAGAGCAGGTTTCACCGAGCATTTCTGGCGAATCAGACAAAAACCGGGGAAACCTCTTTTCTTTGCCGGAAAAGAAAAAACATTATTTTTCGGCCTGCCCGGAAACCCGGTCTCCGCCTACATGTGTTTCTGTCATTACCTGCGGCCGCTGTTCGCTGCGATCTCCGGTCAACCCTGGGAGTATACGTCTTTCACCGCAGTTGCCGCCGAAGAGATCAGCAACAGGGGGCGCCGGCCCAACCTGGTCAGAGTCACCTGTATTCATACTCCAGGAGAGCTCCCCAAGGCCCGGGCGGTCGGCCAACAGGGATCGCATATGATCTCTTCCATCGTCGCCGCCGATGGTTATGTGCTGGTCGATTCCGAAACTGTGATCAAGGGTGGAACGCCGATTGAGGTTACCACCCTGCCATAGTTTTTCAAGAGGCGGAAGACAGGATATGGTGTTGTTTCAGTGAATGGAGCCAAAACTTTCCGGTTCAGGAGGAGGCAACTCCAGCGAACCGGTCATTTTCACCCTGCGGGGATAAGTTTCTTCAGGAGGTATATCATGGGACATGTTGAAGCAGTCTGTACCAGCCACAAAAAGGGAATTGTTAAAAAATCCCAGGCCCAGGTCCGGTGCAGGAAAGATTGGGGGATAGAAGGCGACGCCCATGCCGGAGACTGGCACCGGCAGATATCTCTGTTAGCCGGAGAAAGCATTGATACCGTAAAAGAAACTCTGCCGACCCTGAAAGACGGTGCCTTTGCCGAAAATATCATCACCAGGGGGGTCGCTCTTTCCGCCCTGAAGATCGGCGACCGTCTGCAGGTCGGGCCAGAAGTTGTTCTCGAAATCACCCAGATCGGCAAGGAATGTCATAACAGCGGCTGTGCTATCAAAAAGGCCACCGGCGACTGCATCATGCCGAAGGAAGGGCTTTTCAGCAAGGTGGTGAAGGGAGGCGAGATTAAAGCCAACGATCGGATTGTTCCGGTGGATTAGCCGGGACAGACCACGGCTGCGGAACCGGAAACCTGCCAACTACTCTTCGTTCAAACCCTGTTCCCCACTTTCTGCTTCAGGATCATCCTTGCCCTGCTGTTTGCGGAGTCTTTTCTCTTCTTTCTTCTTCATTTTGGCCAGTTCTTTCTGACGCTTTTCAAAGGAATAATTTGTTTTTTTTGCCATTGATACATCCTATTTTGAGTGTGCCCCGATCCGCTACAAAAAAAAAGCCCCGCCAAAGCGGGGCTTCAGGTCGATTACAGAAAAGAACCGATCTTTCACCCTTCGGGTATGAGTTTCGCACGAGCAGACAGGCTGCTCAGCCGACGTTTTCACCCTTCGGGTATAAGTTTCGTACGAGCAGGCAAGCTGCTCAACTCAAACTTTACTTCTGAACGACATTGTCAGCAGCAGGACCTTTAGGACCCTGGACTACATCGAAAGTCACGCGTGCACCCTCCTGGAGGGATTTAAAACCTTCGGCTCTGATGGCTGAATGATGTACGAAAACATCACCACCATTATCCTGCTCAATAAAACCGAAACCCTTAGCATCGTTAAACCACTTCACAGTTCCTTCAGACATCTCTCACTACTCCTGTAGTACTGGCCCTCTTGAGGGACCACTTGATTAAGATGGAAGCGTACCACCCGGCACACCTCCCGGCAGTTATGTTTGCCAATAAAAAAACCGCATTCCCTCTCGGGCTTGTGCGGTTAAGTTTTCTCGTAATTTTTTACTTACAAACAATTACTGCACAACTGAATAGACTTGATACCATTATCCATGCAAAGAAGCAAACTTTTTCAATCGGCCTGCAAAATTTCATAAAACTTCCGGAACAAGCCGTCCGGCAAGACTATTCGGGAAGTTTTTCTTCTGAGGCTGAAATATTTATTCCCCGGAATTCTCCCGATACTTATCATCTCAAGCTCCAGAATGCTCGTCACCGCCATGCGCGACCTCATTCACTCAACTTTCCGGTATGTCTTATGGCGTTGATTTGCTGTTATAAAATGGCTCAGAGTCGTAGTGGCATTCCATGATGAGAATCCAGTAGCCAGTAGCCGGAATGACTGATTTTTTCACCCTTCGGGTACTCACTTCAGTACCCTCTTGAGTATAAGTCTCGATGTCTCGCATACTCGCTTTCGCCCAGAGGGCATAAGTTTCGTGTAAGCAGGCACGCTGCTTAACTTAACTAATCGGTACGAGCAGACCAGCTGCTCAACTCAGCTTTTCACCCTTCGGGTATAAGTTTCGTAAGAGCAGACAAGCTGCTCAACTCAGCTTTAAGCTTTTCTCCTGGCTCCTGACTCCTGGCTTCTGGCTACTTGTGGAACACATGCACTAACAAATCGCCGAAACCCTTTATGATCGGGAGATTAGCCAAACTCGGAAAGTTGTGTCATTGAAAACCAGCCGCCTCGCGAAACCCTTCAAAACACCAGCGGACCGCCTCGATATCGGTTTTTTCCACCCCGCACCTGAGAAGCATTTCTTCCCAACCCGCTGTAGCCTCAGCCACTTCGGCAACGATCTCCTCCGCCTGCCCGCGCGCCAGATTGAATTGCTCACACCGGCTGTAAATATTGGAGAGCGTGGCGGTGGTGCCTTCTAGACCGATGTTCAGCGAAAGGGAAAAGTTATCGGCAGTCCGGCGCGCCGGAATCGGCAACACATCGTACAAAGGGGAAAGACGCCAGGCCTGATCCAGACAGATAAAACCATGGTTGCGGAGATGATCATCCTGATTCCGGATCAACACATTAAAGACCATCCGCCTGAAAAGTTCACTCAGGTCGCGGTTGACATTTTTCACGAATTTCCGCATCTGGCGCGCCATCTCCAGATAAGAACCTTTTTCAAGCTCTTCCAGGTCAAGATCCGACAGAGCTTGACCGCTCATAAAGGGCACCCTTCTCCCCTCATGCCGGTCAAATCGTTTGATCAGGTAAACCGGGCTTCCGGATATTTCTTCAAGCCTGATTTCCGGAACGGTTATCCCGGCCAGTTCGGCCAGTTGCATGGATGCAAACTCAATTCTTGGAAAGTTGACCGGCGTTCTGGCATTTTCAAACTTGGCGATCCACTCACTGTTGTTATAAATGACCGGGCATTTGGGTTGCGCCCCGCCAAGCGAGGTACCTTGCTCCAGCAGATAGAGGACCTCGGCCGGGAGGTCCTCATCAGACATCGCCCGGACAAAGGCCTCAGCCACCTTGTGCAGCTCATTGAATGCAATCGGCGCTTCCTGTCTGGTAAACGGCTGATCCGGGGTCAGACCAAGGGAGAGCGCCCCCACCGCATTGGTGGTGACGTAATCAAACATCTCGTGCGGTTGCAAAGACCCAAAAGGGATATTGAGCCGTTTGGCGAGGATGTATTTCCCCCAGGAGTCGGGCAGCAGATCACCAAGAACGCCGAAAATGCCGCTGTTTTTCCTGGTGACATATTCCTGTTCCGCCAGAGGAAGGTTGACCGGATCGACGGCAATCGAATCACCCCTTTGCAGATACCGCCGCCCATATGCAAACCGGCCTACGCCGGTATCGATATCCAGAGAGAACAGCCCGGCCGGGACCGGCGCTCTTTCATTGGCAAGCTCGATAAAAACAACCCGTTCGAAGATGGATTTTTCAGAAATCAAGGCGGGAATCCTTTTTCTTTCTGATGCGCTGCGGCATCCGCTGTTTCTCCATGGTCATGCCGATCGCATCAGACCCGGGTTCCGCAAAGCGGATGGTGTCAGTCAACTGGAAGACCTCGGCGATTGCCAGATATATTCCGAACTTCACCGCCGACTCTCCTGCCTCGACCCGCTTGATTGTTGCCGCGGAAACACCGACCATTCCGGCAACCTCTTCGATGGTCTTCCGGCGACGCTTTCGAGCGAGACGAAGGTTGCGGCCGACCTGGCGAACAAATTCTCTGGTTGTCTCAGACGGGGAGAAATGGCTCATATATTATCCATTAATATGTATTAACGGCTAAATTCTGACACTTTATCACCAATAATGCAAGAAAAATATCCGTCACGGCGCCATCTGAAAAAACTCAACGCCCTGAGTTGTCTTAAGATATTGGTCTGCTGTCATAAAATGATCCAAAGTCATGGTGGTATTCCATGATTAGAAGCCAGGAGTCAGAAGACAGGAGCCAGGAGCCAGAAGACAGGAGTCAGAAGCCAGGAGTCAGAAGACAGGAGAAAAGCTTAAAGCTGAGTTGAGCAGCTTGTCTGCTCTTACGAAACTTATACCCGAAGGGTGAAAAGCTGAGTTGAGCAGCTTGTCTGCTCTTACGAAACTTATACCCGAAGGGTGAAAAGCTTAAGTTGAGCAGCTGGTCTGCTCGTACCGATTAGTTAAGTTAAGCAGCGTGCCTGCTTACACGAAACTTATGCCCTCTGGGCGAAAGTGAGCCTGCGAGACATCGAGACTTCTACCCCTCAAGTGGGTACTGAAGTGAGGACCCGAAAGGTGAAAAAATCAGTCGTTCTGGCTCCTGGCCCCTGTCTTCTGGCTCCTGTCTTCTGGCTCCTGGCTCCTGTCTTCTATCTTCTTGTGGAAAACCGGCACGAAAAAATCGCGCAAATCCCGATCCGGAGTGCGAACCCCGGAACTTCCGGTTGTTCAAATTTTTCGAAACCCAGCAATTCATTTGACAGAATTGCCCCACGGGTAATAATGGGGTAATAAATCGCAACCGGATTGACCGGTTCCGGAAATGTTCCGGTAAATGAAAAAATCAATTCCCGGAGGACCCCATGACCAAGAATATATTGCTGATAATTACGGGTGTTGCGCTGCTGCTGTCCACCCCTGGCTGCGTGATGAAATCAACATTTGAAGAGAAAGACGCTGAAGCAAAGTCTCTCAGCGGCAGCCTGGACACCCTGCAGGGAGAATACAACGCTCTCGTCAAAGAAAGAGATGATCTTGTCGAGGCAAAAAACCTTCTCGAAAGCGCTCTGACCGGGGAAAACAAAGGGCTCAGCGAAGCCCTTGCCGCTGAAAAAGACAGGACCGCGAACCTCAATATGGATTTGGAAGAACTCCGCTCCGCCATGGCCAGCCAGAAAGACGTTTACGACACCAGAATAGCCGACCTTGAACTGACCATCGAGGACCTGAAGGGAAAACTCGCCAAACTGGGGGAAAACTACGAAGGCCTCAAGAAGAGCAAGGAAGAGGCGGTCCAGAAGATGAGCGCCACTTACGGCGAACTGATCGAATCGATGAAGGGCGAGATTGACAAGGGCCAGGTCACCATTTCCGAGCTGAAGGGCAAACTCACCGTCAATATGGTTGACGCGGTTCTTTTTGATTCCGGGAAGGCCGAAGTCAAGGAAGAAGGGCTGGCGGTTCTCCAGAAGGTGATCGACATCCTGATGAACGTCACCGACAAGGCGATCCGGATCGAGGGGCACACCGACAACGTCCAGATCATCGGCCTGCTCGCCCAGACTTATCCCACCAACTGGGAACTTTCCGCCGCCCGGGCAATCAATGTCGCGCGCTTCCTGCAGAAACAGGGGCTCGACCCGGCCAGCCTCTCCGCGGTCGCCTACGGCGAATTCAAACCGGTGGCCGACAACGAAACCCCGGAGGGCCGGGCCCAGAACAGACGGATAGAAATCATCCTGGTGGCTAAAGAGTAGTTTATCTCAGGGTCATGACCGAAGCCCGCACTCGGCCATGACCCTGTTCCGAAGCAGGAGCTGCCTGCTGCCCATGCTGATCTCCGATCGCCTTTCCTGACACTCTGCTTCGTTGACTCCACGCCGGTTTCCTAATATATTGCTTCACTCACACTTCTGCCAGACACTGCATTTGGACAATATTTAGTTCTGCCCGGAAATGGCGGACTTGAATAAACAGGGAAAAAAATGAAAATCTACTGCAACACCTGTGCAAAGACTATCGGCGAAATCGCCGATGAAAAAATTCCCGCCAACAAAAAGGTATTCATCAAATGCCCGCATTGCGCAACCCGGATCGCCATCAGAAAAGAGCAGCCGGAATTAAAGCTGCAAATGGAAGAGACGCCCTCACCACCGGCAGAGAAACCGCCCGCTCCTGCGAAATCCGCCCGGAACCATCATCAAAAAATCTCAGGAAAGGATGAGGTCGATCCGGGCCGTTTCACCTCCAAATCATACCAGGGCCGGACCGGAACGGATTCCGGCCTGACGATCGTTGCGGTCGGCCTGCTGGTCATTCTCTTCATCTTTATCGGCTTGCGCTTCTGGTCCTTTGCCAACGTTTACAAGCTCAACCAGCTCGGCCCGTCACGGATCAGCGAGAACAGGGACTCCCTGATCATCTCCGCCGCCGGCAAAATATTCCACTACCGGAAATCCGGTGGGTTGCACAGCGTAACCACCCTCTCCGACCTTGGCATCACTCCGCCGGTTGCGGATATCAGCCTCCTCGAAGACAACAGCGTCATCATCGGCGAAAGGGGGTCCGGCCGGATTCGTCACTGCACCCTCGGCACCCTCACCTGCGAGGACATCAGTCCGACCGGCGAGTTTGCCATCAAGGACGCCTTTCGCTTTCTCGTCAACGAAAAGGCCCGGGTGCTCTACATTGCAGACACTCTGGGCGGTCGCCTCCTTTCCCATGGCCTGAATGGCAGAGACACCAGAATCTTGGACACGGACGTCAGTTTCCCCAACGATATGTTCATCGACGACGGCAGGCTCTATCTTTGCGATACCTTCAATGCCCGGGTGATCAAATACAAAATCGACAATAACGCAGACCTTGACCGGAACGCCTCTCCCCTGGTCAGCCTCGAAAGTTTCACGACTCCCGGCGGCCTGAAGAACCTGACACAGTTAAACCCGGAAGAGCTGAAAAAACTCATTGCAAAGCAGGCGGAGAAGATGAAGGACCCGGGAAATTCCGGGGTCATGATCGACCGGCCGATTTCCCTGGCCAAGGACCCTTCCGGCAGGTGGTGGCTCGGCCTGACCAGCGAAACTGAGATGTTCGGAAGCGAAATCAGGATCTTCAGCGGCATGGGAGATCCCATCACCAAACTTACCGACCCCAAGGGTGGCAACCCCGAGGACTTCCTGCTCCTCAACGGAGAAATGCTGGTTGCCGACCCGGTTCTGATGAGGGTGTACCGCATCAACCCATCCATCTACACCGTATCCAATTTCGACGGCGTGGAGTTGAACAATGACCTTGAGGGCCTGCGGACCAGACATGCAATTGCCTCCTTTTTCAAACAGTGGTCGACCCGAATCATGTTGCTCGTCGGCGTCTGTCTGCTGGGCCTGCTGTTTTATATCAAAAGCAGACAAAGCTGATTGCGCCGGAACATTCAATACCCAGCCCCTGCCCCCCGGCTGAACCCTCCTGTTCAGACCGAATGGCGCTGCAGACCGGGAATTCACCCTGAGGGGCTCTTTCCCTGTTCACCCTGCCTGCTTCCCTGGCACATTCCGTTTTTCCCGGAAGCATTTGACGAGAGAGGATCATCTGTTATAGCCTTTTCCATGAACGCATCTTCAGCCGATCAACCTCTTGCCCCGCCGGAGAAAAAAAATGCTTAAATTAATCGCCAGATTTTTAAAGGTCCTGAATTCAGACGCCGAGCCCGGCCAGATCAGCCTCGCCTTTTGTTTTGCGATGGTTGCCGGATTGACCCCGCTGGCAAGCCCCCACAACATTCTGGTCCTCTTCCTGGTCTGTATTCTCCGGGCAAACCTGTCAACGTTCCTGCTCGGGTTACTGGTTTTTACCGGCATTGCCTACCTGCTCGACCCTCTTTTCAACCTGATCGGAATTGCCCTGCTGACCATGGGCCCGCTCAACTCCCTGTGGACCGCACTCTACAACACAACCCTGTTCCGCCTGGAAAACTTCAACAACTCCATCGTTATGGGCAGTCTTGCCTTTTCGGTGGTCCTTTTTGCCCCGATGTATTTCCTGTCCAGCCTTCTTGTCGTCAGATACCGCGACCACGTCCTGCGCTGGGTTGAACGGAGCCGACTTATGAAGTTCTTCATGGCGAGCAAGCTTTACACTCTCTACAAATCGATCACCGGCATGGGAGGTGCGGCATGAAAACGATGATCCGCTGGCAGGGTTTGGGCGTCTTTGGCGGTGTTGCCGCTTTCATCTTCCTGTTCACTTTCTTTTTTGCCGATGGCTTTATTCAGGGCCTCGTCGAAATGCAGGGAAGCAAACTGGTCGGAGCCAGGGTCAATCTCGGCGGGGCAGACGTCTCCTTTTTTCCTGCCGGACTCGAATTAGCCGATCTTCAGATCACCAATCCGGACAACCCGATGCGCAACAGTGTGGAAATCGACCGGATCACGGTATCGATTGACACGATGAAACTGCTGCAGAGAAAGATCATTGTCAATGAAATGGTTGTGGATGGAATCCGCCCGGACACGGCACGCCGGAAATCCGGCGCCCTGCCGGAATATGCTGCCCGGAAAAAAGATTCTCCCCCCCCCAGAGAATCGAAGGGCTTCAAAATGCCCAGCCTGCAGATCCCGGATGCCAAAGAGATTCTGGCCAAAGAAAAACTGCTGACCATCGACCTCGCCAATGAGTATCAGGACGAGATCAAGGCGGACAGCGCCAGATGGAAACAGCAGCTTGCCGAGCTCCCGGACAAAAAGAAACTCGCCCTGTACCGGGAACGTCTCAACAAAGTCAAATCAAGCTCCGGTTTCGCCGGGATCCTGGGCGGAATGGGCGAGCTTTCCGCCATTAGGAAAGAAATCCAGGCGGATCTTGACCGGCTGAAATCCGCGCAAAAGGACTTTGCAACCCTCTCCGATTCCTACCGGACACGCCTCGCGAAAATTCAGGAGGCTCCCCAGCAGGACATCAAAAGGCTGAGCGAAAAATACAGCCTCTCGGCAAAGGGGTTGGCAAACTTGAGTCCCCTCCTTTTTGGCGAGCAAACAGGCGGCATGATTGAGCAGGCTCTGTCCTGGTATACAAAGGCACAACCTCTTCTGGAAAGGGCAAAGGAGAAGAAAAACGGCAGCGAAACAATCAAACCGGCAAGAGGAAAAGGGGTTGTGGTGCGATTCACGGAGGATGAGCCCCTGCCCGATTTCCTGATCCGCAATATTTCCGCTTCCGTGCAGATTGCCGCAGGAAGCTTTACCGGGTCGATTAAAAACGTCACCCCCGACCAGGATATCCTCGGAGCTCCCCTCACCTTTTCCTTCGCCGGGGACTCTCTGCAGGGCATCCGTGCCGTAAGCTTTGCTGGTACTCTTGACCATATCAAACCGGCACAGTCCCACGACACGGTCCAGATAAAAATAAAAGAGTATTCCCTTGAGAAAGCAACGTTGAACAGCGATCAGAATCTCCCGGCAACCCTCACCGGCGGGACTCTCGATCTCACAGTGCAGGCGGTTCTTAAAGAACAGGAGATCAATGTGGATATCCGGGCCGGATTGAAATCGGCAAAATTCTCCCCCTCCGCCTCTGACCGGGAAAGCGATGCAGCCTCCCGGGCGATCGCCGACGCCTTGTCCGGTATCACCGATCTCAGCGGAAGAGCAAAGATCACCGGGACCATTGATAACTACAAAATGGAACTCAGTTCCGATCTGGACAAGATTCTCGAAAAGGCCGTTGCCAACACCTTAAAGAGCCAGACCGCCAAGTTCGAACAAAAACTCAAAGACGGGGTCATGGAAAAGGTGAAAGGACCATTGTCTCAGGCGGGCGGTGGTTTCGCGGATCTTGATGGCATTTCACAGGAATTGAGCGCAAGGCTGCAGCAGATCGGAAACCTGATATAATCCTGGATGCCGGATCAGGTAAGCGGAGCGTAGACTCCGAGTCCGGCCCGACTTTTTAAAAAGATCTGTCATTCCTGGCCAGACCCGGAGGTAGCGAAGACTCCGATCCAGAAAACGAATAGCGGGGTTTGCTTAAGAGGCACTTATTTTTTCAGCAGGCCGGATCTTCCAGCCTCGTGCTTCAGTGACCGATAGGCTTTGTCCGGCAGAGATTGAGGCCGGGCAATCATAAGAATCCTTCAGAAACGGTGAAGACACTGTCATCCGGCAGGAAAGGAACCAGACGTGTTGTTCCGGGATACCCAATGAAAACAACTTACCTGCTGGCAAACTGGAAGTCCCATAAAACCATGGCCCAGACGGAGAACTGGCTAAATGAGTTCTCCAGGCTTTATCATCCCGTTCCGCAGCTCAAGGTGATCCTCGCCCCGCCAATGGTTTATCTGGCGCCGATCATGCGGATGATAAGAAACCAGGGAGGTATTCATCACCTCTCCCTGGCAACCCAGGACCTGTCGCCCTTCCCCCTCGGATCCTATACCGGGGCGATTGCCGCTGAAATGGTGCAGGGGATGGTCGACTTCGCCATTCTCGGCCATTCTGAGCGGAGGCGATACTTCCACGAAACAAACCAGGACATCGCCAATAAAGTGAATCAGGCCGTTGCCGCCGATATCCAACCGATCGTCTGCATTGATCAGCCCTATGCCCGAGCCCAACTGGCGGCCATGGATGAGGGTGATCTGAATAAATTGATCATCGGCTACGGTCCGGTTGAGGCCATCGGTATTGACAGAGCCCATTCCGTGGCAGAGGTCAGACTTGGAGTCAGGGAGATTCAGTCCCTGGCCCCGCAAGCCCCAATCCTTTATGGCGGCTCGGTCAATGGTGAGAATGCTGCGGACTATCTGGGGATTGCCGGGGTGTCCGGATTGATGGTGGGAACCGCGAGCCTCGATGTGGAGGAATTTGTCCGGATCTGTGCTATCGCCGGTTCATAACGCCTCTTCCTCCGCCCAGGCGAGAAAATCGGCAAATTCCGCCTGGTCATAGAAGGCCTGCTCGAAAAAGAGCCCACCCGCGGGAGCAGTTAATCGGCTGGGCGCATCCGACGGCCCGGCGAGAAATGCTTCCACCTCGCTTTTCGAAAGATTCCCCCTGCCCACCTCCACCAGTACCCCGGCCAGACGCCGCACCATTTTCCAGAGAAAGTGCGAGCCGATCACCCGCAACCGGAGCATCTCCTCATCTTCATAAAGATAGACCCCGTTCAAAAGGACCATGGTCGACTTTTTCAGCTCCATCTTTTCCGCAAAAGAGGCAAAGTTGTGCATTCCGGCAAAGATCCGGGCGGTCTCGGCCATGGCTCTTGAATCAAGTTTTTCCTTGATCCACCAGACATATTTCTTGTGAAAAACCGTTTTGCACCTGGCGATCTGGTACAGGTAGCTCCGGCCGATGCAGTTGTGCCGGGCATGGAAGCGGATATCACAGGGAACGGCTTCCCGCACACCGATCCCGGCCGGCAGCAGGTCGTTGAAACGGTTGACGATGGTTTCCGGCGGCAGCCTTGCGCCCCTGGTTTCCAGGTGGGCCGTGTAATTGAGGGCATGAACCCCGGCATCAGTGCGGCCGTTCCCCTGGAGATCGACCTTGTCATCGGCAAAGATCTCGGCGGCCGCAACCAGCAGCGCACCCTGGATGGTCCGGGCATCGGTCTGTTTCTGCCAGCCGCTGAAGCCGGTGCCGTCATATTCAAGGGTCAGCCGGTAACGATGTAAGCCCGCTGCGGGAGAGGATTTCTTCATGACTTGTTTCACCTGGGGGTCGCTCCCCCTTATTCCCATTTCACTGAATCAGTCAGATCCCGGGTCGGGGTCTGTTTCATACGCTCGAGTTTTTTTGCGATCATGATCACATCCACAATGCTGAAGAGCCAGCACCCGGCGATGATAAACATCAGAACACGGTAGGACGGGCCTCCTGAATCGGGCAGCAGCTCAACAACCACGCCTGCCACATCATCCGTGCTGATCGCCACTCCCGTCGCTTCGATTTTCGCAAAAAGGTCATTGGCCTGCCTCACTATCTTCGCAACGATCAGAACCATGCAGACCGAAACCGTCAGCACCAGGGCAGCGCCGCGCCGGTAGCATTTCAGCACCAGCTCACCCAGACCCGGCAACACCAGCCCGGACCACAGAACACCCTTAATCGTGTTGTTCATGTTCCCTTTTCCTGCATCGAATTTTCAGCTGATTCCCATCGAATTTCTGCCAACGAACTCTTCTCTGTCCGGCCCCCTTCAACCCCTCCCCGCTTGCGGTTCACTTTCAAGTATGGTACCCACATTATTCCTTTTGGATTATGCACCTTTATGTAAAATAACCGTGTTCACCACTCCCGGGTAATAATTTTTGATGACTGAGCCCATTTCTCAAATACCGGCAGCACCCACGCAGCCCAAAACGACAGCCGGACCGGTGGTTTCGGTCGGCAGTCTTTGTAAAAATTTTTCCGGCCGCACCGCCGTCGACAACATTTCCTTTGCCATTCAGCCGGGGGAATGCCTGGGTTTTCTGGGGCCGAACGGCGCGGGAAAAACCACCACCATCAACATTCTGCTGGGCCTCGTCCGCAAGACTTCCGGCAAAATCTCTCTTCTTGGCCGCGAGATTCCCGAATTCCACCGTCAGGTCAAACGCTTGATCGGTGTTGTTCCCCAGGCAGACAGTCTGGATCCGGATCTCACCGTGGCCGAAAACCTGCTCACCTACGCCGGCTACTTCAATATCCCGCGAAAAATCGCGTTGAAAAAAGCAGATGAACTGCTTCATTTTTTTGCCCTGCACAACCGACGGGACGAGATTATCGACCACCTCTCCGGAGGCCAGCGCCGAAGGCTCCTCCTGGCCCGTGCCCTGATCAACGACCCGCAGCTTTTGATCCTCGACGAACCGACCATCGGCCTCGACCCACAGGCCCGGCACCTGATGTGGGAGCGACTGGAAATCCTGCGGGAACAGGGGACGACCATGCTCCTGACCAGTCACTACCTGGATGAAGTATCACGGCTCAGCAACCGGGTGCTGATCATGGACAAGGGAAGGATCGTCGCCCAGGGGGAACCGCAGCAGCTGATCATGGACCTGGTTGGATTGGAGGTTTTCGAGGTTGAAGGATCAATCGCCGAGCTCGACGAACTTGCGGCATCCTTTTCCGACTGCGATGCGACCATTGAACGCGCCTACGGCAACCTCTACATCTACACCAGAGAGAAATGCGACCATCTGGAAAAACTGCTGGCCCGGACCAGTCGATGGGTAAGACGTCCGGCCAACCTTGAGGATCTTTTTATTCAACTCACCGGCAGGTCGTTGAGGGAGTCATGAACGGATTGAGTTTCCATACCATCTGGATGCGTAACTTCCGGGTCTGGCGCAAGTTCGTCCTGTCTTCCCTGATCGGCAATCTGGGTCAGCCCCTGCTCTTTCTGCTGGCCATGGGCTATGGCCTGGGCCGCAACATTGAACTCATTGACGGCTTGAGTTACCTGCAATTCATCGCTCCGGGTCTCGTTGCCTCCTCGGTCATGTACAGCGCGGCCTTTGAAACAACTTACGGCGCCTACACCAGGCTCTCCGTCCAGAAAACCTACGAAGCGATCCTGACCACCCCGCTCGGGGTGACGGATCTCGTCCTCGGGGAAATTTTCTGGGCGGCCAGCAAAGGGGTCTTTGCCGGCGTCATCATGCTCGCCACCCTCCCCCTGTTCGGGGTCTGGCCCTCGGGCTGGACTATTGCCCTCTTGCCGGTTCTTTTTCTCTCCGGGGTTTTTTTCGCCGCCTTCGGCCTGATCATGACCGCTTTAGCCACCAACTATGACTTTTTCAATTATTTTATTTCGCTCGTGATCACCCCGCTTTTTCTTTTCTCCGGCATCTTCTTTTCATTGAAAACCATGGCGCCGAAGGCCAGGCTCATCTTCGAGTTTCTCCCCCTCACCCCGATCGTCAACCTGGCCCGGATGTTCTGCTACGGGCAAATCCAGGGGCCGTGGCTCCTCGAAATCGCGGGCTCGCTGCTGTTGACCTTTTTCACGGTCTGGCTGGCCGTTGTCATGCTGCACCGCCGGTTGATCCAGTAATTCCGGAGCAGAAAGAAGAAAAGGAAGGACAGGTTCTGCCGGCCCCCGGCTGCTGAAAAGATAATAAATCTATTGATTTCAATGCGTTACACAATCAAAAACCCTTGCGATAAAGAGAGAATAGATAGCAATGGCAGGAAAGAAAAATTTTTACGCAATCGCGGTCGGTGCCAAACCCGGCATCTATGACAACTGGCCGGACGCCCATGCCCAGGTGCGGGGATTCCCCGGCGCGAAATTCAAAGGTTTTCCCACCAGAGGAGAGGCGGAGTCCTGGCTCAAGAACCCCGGCGCCACCAGGATTTCCGCTCAAACAAAAAGCACGAAAAAAACCACCGAAGCTGCTGCCGACACCTCGCCCAGGCCGGGAGAAGTGTCAATCTATACCGATGGCGGGTCCCGCTTCAACCCGGGCCCCGGCGGATATGGAGCCGTGCTGATCTACAACGGGAAAACAAGAGAACTGGGCGGCGGATATCGGCACACCACCAATAACCGGATGGAGCTGATGGCCTGCATTGTCGCCCTGCGGGAACTGGAAGTCCGGGACCAACCGATCACCCTCTATTCCGATTCCCAATATGTGGTGAACGGCATCAACAAGGGCTGGGCCAGAGGGTGGCGGAAAAGAGGGTGGGTGAAATCCGACGGCCAGCCGGCGATAAACCCCGATCTCTGGGGCGAACTTCTCGATCTTGTCGAAAAACTGAACATCACCTTCAGGTGGGTGCGAGGCCATGCCGGCCACCCGCAGAACGAACGCTGCGATGAGATGGCGGTTGCCTGGACGGGAAAAGAAAATTTACCGGTAGATAAGGGCTACAAAGGATAGGTTCTTATTCCCCCTCAACTTTCTGACTTGCCTAAGATATTGGTTTGCTGTCACAAAATAATCCCAAGCCATGGCGGCATTCCATGATTAGAAGCCAGAAGCCAGGAGCCAGAATGACTGATTTTTTCACCCTTCGGGTATAAGTCTCGATGTCTCGCAAGTTCGCATTCGCCCAGAGGGCATATGTTTCGTGTAAGCAGGCACGCTGCTTAACTTAACTAATCGGTACGAGCAGGCCAGCTGCTCAACTTAAGCTTTATCGGGAGATTAACATAACTCAGAAAGTTGAGTTACCCCTGCGTTTTGCTCCAGGTCCGGATCAGGCCCACCAGCCGGTCGAAGGTGTCGATATAGTAATGGGGGGTGGTCTGCCCGGGGCTGTTGGGGTTTTCCACATTGACCCCGTATTCCAGCCCTTCCGCGGTCAGGGCCTTATACTTTTTCATTTTCCCCGCATATTTCGTACTGGGCCTCTCTTTCTCCTCAAGGAGGCCCAGCGCCACCAGCCCCTTGTTCGCCTTTACGGCGGACATCCCTGCGTTATATATTTTCAACAGGTTGGTCATTGAGTCTGTTTTCACGACAAGCTCCCTGCTGCCGATTTCCCGCTAATCCCTGGCCGCTTTTTTTGTAGCCTTCTTGGAAGCCTTCGCCGCCTTCTTTTCCTTCGGGGTCATGGCCGGTTTCTTCTTATCGGCCTTGATGCTCTTATGTTCTTTAGCCATTTTTTTCTCTCCAGATAATTGAATTGATCTCCGAATTTCACCACGAACATTTATAACATTGTTCCGGATAAAAGGGCGAATACTACTTTTGCCCCGGACATTGACTTCTTCAGGACAATGATGTGAGAATAAATGTGAGATCCAGCGATCACTGTGACTCCGCAAATGATAAATTGAGGACATATCCATGAAATTTCTTCTCCAGCCACTTGCAAAAACCTTTGCCGACAAATTCAAATGGTATTCAATCCTGATCTTTCTCGCCCTGGCCGTCGTTTTTCTTTTAACCGATGAAACCGGCCATACCCCCCTGCATTATTCTGACCAAACTGTTCTCCACGAACTGAATCTCCAAAAAGAAACAGGCAGGCACAGGGATAAAGACGCCATCCCCCCTTCAACCATTGTCGAGATTCCCCTGGTCGGCAAGATTGACGCAAAAGATTATTCCCTGCCGGTGCTGGCAATTGCCCTCGGCCTGGTTGACGGTCTCAATCCCTGCGCCATGTGGGTTCTGGTGTATCTCATTTCCCTGGTTCTCTCCCTTGAGGACCGCAGCAGGATCTGGACCATCGTCGGCTCGTTCGTCTTTGCCTCGGGGGTCCTTTATTTTCTGTTCATGACCGCATGGCTCAACGCCTATCTGTTCATGGGGTATGTACGGCAACTGACCCTTCTGGTCGGCTTTTTCGCCCTGTGGGTGGGAACGGTCGATCTTTACGAGTCGATAAAAAACAGGGGCAGGCAAACCTGCGAGGTGGTCAGCCCCGAGTCAAGAAGCAAAACGATGGACAGGATCAGAAAAGTGGTCCTGGCCCCGTTTTCCATCGGCAGTCTGGTGGCAATCATCAGCCTCGCATTTGTGGTCAACTCCATCGAATTTCTCTGCTCGGCGGCCATTCCAGCGGTATTCACCTACATTTTATCGGTGAGTCCCCTCTCCACCCTGCAATATTACCTCTATATTCTTCTCTATGATCTGTTCTTCATGCTCGATGACCTGCTGATCTTCAGCACTGCGGCTTTCGCGGCCACCTCGTCCCTGGGAGAAAAATATGCAGTCTATACCAAACCGATAGGGGGAGCGCTGATGCTCGGGATCGGGATAGTGTTGATCTTTTTCCCCAACCTGCTGCGTTAAATCGCCCGGCGCCCATCCTTTTTTCCCGGATCAGCCAACGGCGGGAGAGGTATCCGGCGCCGCCAGGCTGATAAGCGTCCAACCCGGTTGGGGGTTCAGCACATTCTCGGCGGTGAAGACCACTATTCTGCCCCTGGGAGTGACCCCGAACATCGGGATCGCCTGCCCCCCGTAGCGATTCTGATAAGCGGCAAAATCAAAGGCTTCACTGAGGGTGGTACTCCTCACCTCCCAGCCATCCTGGGTCAGGAGCTTGGCCAGACTGGTAAAGGTGATCTCCGGCCCGAACAAAACCCGCCAGTGGATGCGGGAAACCGCCTTGCGTTCCTCGATCATCTCCATGTCCGCCGCGGTCTGGATCGCAAAAACGGAATCCGAACCCAACTCCATCCGATAATGCATGCAGGACAAGCTGTTGAGCGCGCCGCGAGGCGAGAGGGCAAGCAGCGTCCCAATCCCGACCAGATCGAGATTGCGGTCCGCGTGTTCGGAAACCGGTTCCCCGTAATAGGTTTCCAACCCCTCCATTCTGGCCTTGCTGATCATCTCCCAGTTGCTGTCGACCAGCAGCACCCGGAACCCGGCCTCCTGCAGACCCTTGCCGATGGTCCTCGCCACCAGATTGGCACCGATGACCAGAAAACCCCTGGGCTCCGGCTCCGCCACACCAAGTTTCCTCGCAATGAATCCTGCGGTGCCGCTCTGCAGGACCACCGTGCCGATAATCACCGAAAAGGTGAGCGGCACCAGGAGCTCAGCCTCAGTGAATCCTGCCGCCTCAAGCTTGATCGCGAAGAGCGCTGAAATGGCGGCGGATACAATCCCGCGCGGAGCAATCCAGGCAAGAAGGTGCCGTTCCGGCCAGCGCAACTTCGAGCCAAGGGCGGAGACCATCACGCTGAGCGGCCTGGAGAGAAACTGGATAGAAAGAAAGATAAAGACCACCTGCCAGCCCAGGTGGATGAATCGCTGAAAATCAAGCCGCGCCGCCAGCACGATAAAAAGGACGGAAATAAGCAGAACGCTCAAGCTCTCCTTGAAATCGAGAATCTCCTCCAGCGAAACATCCTTCATGTTGGCGAGCCAGATGCCCATCACCGTGACGGTCAGAAGCCCCGACTCATGCTGAATGCTGTTTGAAACGGCAAAAACCATGACGACCAGTCCCAGGGTGGCCACGTTGTGCAGAAACTCCGGCAGCCAGTGACGCCTGAGAATGATGCCGTAAAGATACCCGGACAATGCCCCGATGAGCAGGCCGACTCCGATAAGCCTGCCGAAGGCAAGAAGGGTATGCCCCAGAGCGTCGCCCCTGCTGCCTGCCAGGATGAACTCGAAAACCAGCACGGCAAGGGTCGCGCCGATGGGATCAATGACAATCCCCTCCCAGCGCAGAATGTTTGCCACTGCCGCGGTGGGCCGCACCGTGCGCAGCATCGGCACGATCACGGTCGGCCCGGTCACCGAGGTGATGGCGCCGAAGAGCAGCGCCAGCCCCCATGGGAAATCAAAGACGATGCGGGTGGCAGCGGCGGTGATCAGCATGGTGACCAGTACCCCGAATGAGATCATGTTCCGGACCACCCGGCCCAGACCGGCAATCTGGTGAAAACTTAAAGTGAGGCTGCCTTCGAAGAGGATCACCGCAACGGAAAGCGAGATGAAGGGAAAGAGCAGGTCGCCGAACAGGGCGTCGGAATCCAGCACCCCGGTAAGCGGGCCGGCAATAATCCCGGCGATCAGCAGAAAGAGAATGGCCGGCAGTTTGACCCGCCAGGCGAACCACTGGCAGAGCACCCCGGTAAACACCACCGCAGAAAGGATGAAAACCTTATCGATCAACATATAACGAAGGTCTTGCTTTCATTTTATAAGCACCGCGCAAGTTAAGCCAATTGACTCTTCGACAGGCTCAGAGTGAGCGGAATCAACTTCAATCCGCCCATCCCGACCCTGTCGAAGCCCTGCTCATCCTGAGCTTGTCGAAGGATCATCCCGAGCTTGTCGAAGCCCGCACATCCTGAGCCTGTCGAAGGATGGTTCAGCTCCTGATCCACTTCACACCGGCATTTGTCTAAAGCAACCATTTCAACAACTAAAATATTTTAGCCGGAAAACCGGCTGAAAACCGATGGGAATCAAATTATTTTGCAAAAAAACACAGCAGCCACTAACGACAAATCCATGTTACCCGTTTTTCCACCGCTGTCTAAGAATTCCTGCACGGCCCACCAAAATTCGGCGCTTCCTTTCAGGTTTCGGTTCAAGATGATGACCGGCGAAAAAGCCATCAACCCCACCTCAGAACTGCATGGAACGACCCTTCGCCTCGGCAGCCGGTTGTCACGAAATCCACCACTGGTTAGGGTTTGCAGCTATCCACCAATCCGCAGAAAATATTTTGACGGAGTATTCGCATGAACAGAACCGTCCTGAAATTTTTCGTTTTCATCCTTGGTCTTCTGCTGACCTCCATTAGCACCGTTTCGGCCCAGGAAGTCCAGTTCTGGGGATCGACCACCTGCCAGAAACGTTTTCTCGAACCTGGCGCCGAGGCCCTGGAAAAAGCCACCGGCATCAAGACCAAGGTCTTCGGCGTCGGGACCGGCAAGGGAATGCTGGCCCTGTTCGAAGGGAAAACCAACGTTGCGATTTCCTCCAACACCCTTGAGGAAAGTGTCCAATCCGCCCAGAAAGTACTGAAAAAAGATGGCAAGCCCCCCATTGAAGTGCCGAAAAACCTCCAATTCCATGAAATTACCATGGACCTGATCGTCCCCATTGCCAACGCGGAAAATCCGGTATCAAGTCTGAGCTGGGCGCAGCTCGCCGATCTGAATACCGGCAAGGTCACCAACTGGAAAGATGTGGGCGGGCCGGACCTGCCGGTCCAGGTAATCACCAGCCACGCGGGCAGTTCCACCAAGGCCGTGTTCCAGTCGATGGTCATGAAAAAGGCCGATTATGCCGCCAATGCCATCCTGGTGCAAAGCACCCGGCTGGAAATCAACGAGGTTTCCAAAAACAAAGGCGGCATCGGCGCGGTCAGCTCCGGTTTTTTCAATCTGAACCCGGGGAATGCCAAGATCATCAAAACAGACACCATTCAAAGACCCCTTGGCCTGATCACCATCGGTGACCCGGCTCCTGAGGTCCAGAAGGTCATTGATTTCTACCGCTCACCTGAAGGACAGAAACAGATCCTTGACTAGGATTTTCATAAAATAGTCTCATCAGCCCGGAGACCACCTCCGGGCTGAAACCAGAATCATCTGCAAAATCAGTTCTCAACAGGTGCCAGGATGAATGTTTCACTCCAGAAGAAAATAATCGGCGGGTTTGCCTTCGGGGCGTTAATCTGTGTACTGGTCGGCGCAATCGGATGGAACGGCACCCGTCTTCTCAAAGACAAAATGCAGGCCACCGGGAATCGTGAAATACCCGCGGTCCAGACAATCCTGAAACTGAAACACGCGCAAACAGAGGTTAAAGCCTCCGTCCGCACCCTGCTGAACCCGGCGCTGAAATTCTCCGACCGGGCCAAAGAATACGAGAACATAGAAAAATCCTTTACCCAGGCCGAAAAACTACTGGTCAAGCTTCGCTCACTGACTCTTTCAGGGAAAGAAAAAGAACAGCTGGACAGGTTCATGGTCAGCTGGAATCAGTGGAAAGCCGACACCGAATCCTGCCTGGAAATCAACCGGCAGATTGATGCCACCGCTATTGAGAACCCTCAGAAACTCGCTTTCGACGCCGAACTGTATTTCGGCACCTACAAGACCTGGACCGCCAACGCCAGCAAAGCGCTTCTGGAAAAAACCACCAACCGGGGAGCTAGCAAGCTGGAAGACCTGGCCTTCGGCAGATGGCTTTTGCAGCTTGAGGTGCCGAACAAAGAAGTCCAGGAGGCAAAAAAACAGCTGATCCACCAACTGAAAGAAGTCTTCCGTTCGATTTCAACCATTATGGATTATATCGAAATCGAGGAATACGATCTTGCGAGGGATGTATACACCGCCGAGGTTCTGCCAAGCATTGAAAGCATTCAGCTCTACGTTGACAAAATGATGGAACAGGTCAGAATCGCCATAAATCTTTATGAAAAACTAGACAAACATGAGACCACCACCACCTCTGTCTCCCTGACGAAAACCGAAGAAATTCTCGCCGAAATCATCGAATCAACCAATACGAAGATCGAAAACTATATGCTGCAGAGTAATGAAACGGCAAGCAGGGTCTCCACCGGGTTGGTCCTGACGATTCTGATCGGCACGCTGCTCGCACTGGGCATCGGAATACTTCTGGCCCGCAGCATCACCCTGCCGATCAACAACGTTGTATACGGCCTGACCGAAAGCGCAAAGCAGGTCCATGCCGCAGCCTCGCAAATCGCCACCGCGAGTTATTCCTTGTCGGATGGGGCCACCGAACAGGCGGCAGCGCAGGAAGAGAGTTCCGCCACTCTGGAAGAGGTCTCCTCCATGACCAGACATGATGCTGAAAATGCCCAACAGGCCGACACACTTATGAATCAGGTAGGCAACATCATCAACTCCGCCAACACCTCGATGACCGAACTGATTCAATCCATGGATTTGATTTCCAAGGCAAGCGACGACACCTCCAGGATTATCAAAACCATCGATGCCATCGCCTTTCAGACCAATCTTCTGGCGTTGAATGCCGCCGTTGAAGCGGCCAGAGCCGGGGAGGCGGGGGCCGGATTCGCCGTGGTGGCGGACGAGGTCAGAAATCTCGCCAGGCGGGCCGCCGACGCCGCCAAGGAGACTGCGAAGCTGCTGGAAGACACCACAAATAAAGTAAATCAGGGTTCCGAAGCCGCCGGTAAAACAAACCAGGAATTCACCCAGGTCGCCGAAAGCGCCGCCAAGGTCAAGGTGCTCGTCAGCGAAATCGCCAGATCATCTGCCGACCAGGCAAAATCGATCCAGGAAATGAACCGGGCCGCCACCGAGATCAGCACGGTGACCCAGAAAAACGCCGCCAACGCCGAAGAGGCGGCAGCCGCTTCCGAAGAGCTGAATGCCCAGGCAAGCGTTCTTGAGAACATGGTCAACGACCTGGCCGGAATTGTCAGCGGCAGACAGGAAAACTCCGTGGCCGAATGGAAAGGAAACTCTTCTGCCGCCGGATCTGAAGCTGATCGGCAAGAGACACCCTTACTGCTCGAAACCTGACCGTCTCTCTGCGGACGAAATCGACCGGACCCACGATACAATCAGGGCTTACATTTTATCATTCGCCTCTTTGCAAGAGCCGAATGATTTTCAGATGGTTATTATATCATCATGAATAAACCAGCTCTGAAAATCATTTTTGTCCTGCTGACCGGTATCCTCTGTTTATCGAAAGCGGAGGCGGCTTCTCAGAAGATTGTCCTGACTGCGGAAGACGGCTATCGAATAACCGGGACCCTCTCGCCGGGAAACACAAAAGTCGGTGTTGTTCTCCTGCACATGTACAAGAGCGATCGAAGAAGCTGGCAGCCGCTGGTCGAAGAACTGGCCGGACACGGCATCACCACACTCTCCATCGATATGCGGGGGCATGGAGACAGTAGAGTAAGCCCCAATGGAGATGACCTTTCCAGGCGAGTGTCGTTAAAAGACCCCAAACTCTTCAACCGAATGCATCTGGACGCGGAGGCCGCAGTTCGCCACCTGATCGATCAGGGTATCGATCAGGATAAAATCGGACTGGTCGGAGCAAGTGTCGGCTGCAGTGTGGCGATCCATACGGTTGCGGAAAGGAAGGTGCCGGTTTCCACCGTCGTCGTCATGACTCCGGGCAAAGATTACCTGGGGATCCCGACCATGGATCATATTGTAAAATGGACGGGAATCCCCCTGCTCATTCTGACCAGCAGAGAGGAACAGGATCGGGGTGCTGCGGTTATTCATGCCGGACTCAAAAACACCGGGGCGACCTTAAGAGTTTTTGAGGAAGAGGACATCCACGGCACCAACATGTTCGGTGAGGTTGACGGTGTGGAAAAAATGATCACCGACTGGCTTCTTGATACCTTGAACAGACCGGAAACGGCCCCGGCAGGCAGCCTGCCCCCGGCCGACCTGCCCCTGTATCGGATCAATCTCCGCGTCCACCTGGCGGGCAGCAGCAGAATGCCGCAGGAATTCGCACCGATATTTTCCGAGATCAATGAAATCTGGCAGTCTCAGGCCGGGATCTGTTTTGAGATCCACACCGTTGATCACGACACCCCGCTCGCCGACGGGCTCGACATGTGGTTTTCCCCGAATATCGGCGGCTACAATGGGTACTACGATGGTGAACACATCCGGATGACCGATGCACCGACCCTTGCAGGTGCGCCGCATCCGGCAAGGTCCTCAGCGGCCCGCACCGCCGCCCACGAACTCGGCCATGCCCTGTCTCTCCCCCATCGTCAGGAATCCGATGACAACCTGATGCGTTCGAAAACCTACGGCTGGCAATTGAATGGCCGGGAAATCAAGCTTGCCCGGGGTGCTGCAGTGAATATGGCACTTGCCGATACCGCTCCGCACAACTGCAGCCCCCCGCAGATCAACCTTCATCCGGGAATCTAGAACATGAAAAAACTCGACGTCTATTCCGACTATCTCTGACCTTTCTGCTGGCTGGCGGAGCCGGCCCTGGAAAAAATGGCGGCGGCGGAAAAGGATCTGGTCATCAACTGGCGTGCCTTTGAACTGCGCCCCGAACCGGTGGAAATGCTCGATCCGAATGGAGAATACCTGACCAGTGCCTGGCGGGACCATGTCTATCCCCTGGCCGAAAAAATCGGTCTTCCCCTGAAAAAGCCGGCGATTCAACCCCGCTCGAGGCTGGCCCATGAAGCCGCCAAATGGGCCGGAACCCATCACCGGCTTGCCGAATACAACCGTGCCCTCTTCCGCGCCTTTTTCGAGTTCGGCCGCGATATCGGTGACAAAAACGTCCTGATGGATATTGCTGCTGGAATGGGCCTCGACCCGGTAGATCTGGCCCATTCACTGGAGATCCACAAATTCGCTGCAGACGTGAGAAAAGATGCTGAACTTGCGCAAATACTTGGGATCAGGGCGGTGCCCTCCTTTGTCTCGAACAACCGCCTCCTCGCATCCGGGGTCCAGACTGCAGAGCGGCTCAGGGAACTTCTGACAATGTCACAGGGGCCATCTCTATTCTGATCCGAACAAGGAATAAGGATTGCAAAGTTGTGGTGTATTCGAGCATTATTCGTATAATATCGGTTACACATCAACCATGGAGGGAATACATGTATAAGCGCTGGTTATTTATTGTTGTACCGATGATGTTGGCCCTGCCGTCACTTCTCCATGCGGTCGGCATGGAAGGCCTCGGGGGCATGGGCGGTTTCGTCGATGAAGTCTATCTGCAGACCAGAGACGTCGGCCGGGTTCTCTTCGCCCACAGCATTCACGGGACCGACTGCAACAAATGTCACCCGAAGGTCTTTATCAAGAAAAACAACAGCAACCACGCCACCATGAAACAGATGGAAAAAGGCAAGTCGTGCGGCGCCTGCCACAATGGAAAGAAAGTATTCAGCGTCACCGGCAACTGTGCCAAATGCCATAGCGAGGCACAAGACATTCTCTTCAAGAACGAAGAGGCGGGCGATGTCACCTTTCCCCATGAGGAACACCTGAACAATTTCGGCTGCGCCGACTGCCACCCGGCCCTGTTCAAAGCCAAGCGCGGGGCCAACAAGACAACCATGGCGGCCATGGAAAAAGGCGAGTCCTGCGGCGCGTGCCACAACGGTTCAGAGGCTTTCGGAGTGACCGATACCTGTGAATCGTGTCACAAGATGTGAGAAGTGTTTTTCAGATTGAGCCAAACCGGGGCGACGGGGCACGTACCCGTCGCCCCTTTCATCTCCGCTTTTTCACCCGGCAGACCTTTTCCCTCACCGGAAATGGAATTCCCCGCTCCCCCGGAAAGGAATAATAATGGACAACAATGATATCCTGCGCAGACTTCGTTTTATTTTTGATTTCAATGATGCAAAACTCATCTCAATCTTCGCCCTTGCCGACCACCGGATCAGTCGGACGGAAATCACCTCCCTGTTGAAAAAAGAGGATGATCCCACCCGGCAGAAATGCAGCGACACTCTCCTGGCAACTTTCCTGAATGGCCTGATTATCGACAAACGCGGCAGAAAGGAAGGAGTGCAGCCCGCACCAGAGAAACACCTGACCAACAATACAATTTTCATGAAACTGAAAATAGCCGAGGACCTGAAAGCTGAAGATGTTCTTGCGCTCATGGAACGGGCAGGTTTCCCGATGAGCAAACATGAGTTGAGCGCACTTTTCAGAAAGCCGGACAACAAACACTACCGTGAATGTAAAGACCAGATCCTGCGAAATTTCCTCAAAGGCATGCAGTTGAAATACCGCCCGAAAAAATAGCCACCCCCTTCATTTATTGTTCGCTCTGAAATAAATTGTCATGTATCAAGAATGGATCACCCGGACACACCAGGGCTGTCCGACATTCAAGAAATTTCTGGAAAGGAAGCAATGGACAGGGAATCATCAGACAAGCAGTTGAAACGAACCAATATCAAGATCCGGGAAATGGAGATCGACGATCTTGCCGAGGTCTTTCATCTCGGCGAACAGCTCTTCAAGGTCGAACAGGTTCCGAACATGTATCGCACCTGGGACCCCTATGAGGTGGTCGGACTTTTTCACAGCGATACCGAATTCTGCCTGGTGGCGGAACTCGGCGAAACGATCATCGGTTTCGCCCTCGGGACGACGATCGAAAAAAGTCGCTCCGCCTGGAAATACGGCTATCTGGTCTGGCTCGGGGTCGACCCGGATTTCCAGCGCCAGGGGGTTGCCGAAAAGCTGTTCCGGCGGTTCAAGGATATCATGCTCAACAGCGATGTCCGGATGATGCTCGTCGACACCCAGAGTGAGAATCTTCCCGCCCTTCGTTTTTTTCGCAAACTCGGATTCGGCCACCCGGAAGAACATATTTATCTGACCATGAATGTTGCCGCCGAGATGCAGGCCAGGAAAAAAAAGGGCCTCACCCCCTCTCCAATTTACAGTTATCCCGATAAAAAAAATGACAACTGAGCGCATCAACCGGCAGCGACTGGAAAAACTCCTCCAGCGGATGGTCGACATCTACAGCCCTTCCGGCAAAGAGGGCGATCTCCTTGATTTTCTCAAAGGCTACCTGAAACGGCGCAATCTCCCGGTTGTGATCCAGGAAGTGGACGAGGACCGGTACAACATTATCCTGGCGCCGACGGACGAAGATCTCCAGCTGGCTTTCATCGGCCATATCGACACGGTCTCGGCTCCGGATCTGGACAACTACGGCTATACGATCCAGGGAGACCGGATCAAAGGGTTGGGGGCCGCCGACATGAAGGGCGGCTGTGCCGCCATGATCGAAGCATTCATAACCTTCCGTGAGGCCGGGAACACAAAGGCTCCGGTAGCCATCTGCCTGGTGGTCGGCGAGGAGGAAAGCGGGGACGGCGCGGAAAAGCTGATGAAGTCGTATCATTTCCCGTGGGCGATTATCGCCGAGCCGACCGATCTCGTCCCCTGCCTGCAGTCGTACGGTTATGTGGAAATCCTTTTATCCGCCAGGGGCACACGACAGCACGCGTCTCTGGCCAAACGGCGCCACAACGCCACCGAAGTCATGCTCCAGACCCTCCTGCGCCTGACCCAGCATCTTGAAACCAGTTATCCGCTGATCACCTACAACATCCGGGACCTGTTCAGTTCCCAATCCGGATTTGCGGTGCCCGAACGCTGCGAAGCGTGCCTCGACCTGCACCTCCCACCGGGTATGGAAGCGGGTGAGATTCTCCTTGATATGGAAGAAATCGCCCTCTCCAAAAAAGATATACGGACCGGCATTGAAATGGGATTTCGCACTGCGACTATTGCTGCCGGATATCAATTCCCGGAGAAGGGAGTGGTGGTCGATTCCCTGAAAAATGTTTTTAAAACCCACAATCTTCCCTGGTCTACCGACGCTTTCCGGAGCCACTCCGATGCCAACCAGATCTGGACTTCAGGGGTGAAACCGATCATTCTGGGTCCGGGTCAGCTGGAACAGGCCCACGCCCATGATGAATCGGTATCGTTCCAGCAGATCGTTGAGGCCGCTGAAATCTACTTGAGCCTCATGGAAGCGGCGGTCCCGGACGGCGAAGGTGCAACCCTGCCTGATCCCTGAACGCGAAAAATCCTGACCAGTGGGCCTTTCCGTCCGCCCGTAACACCTGCAACCGATATCACCCGGGAAGTTCCGGGCACCCCGGTTCAGAGCCCGGCGAGAATTCCCCGGGCCGCCCTGATGCCGCTGGCCCAGGCCCCGGTGATGCCCCGGGAGGTGCCGGCCCCGTCGCCGATCATGTAGAGATGCCGGCTGACCCGGAAAGAATCGTCCAGAAAACGCGGCTTGTTGGCGTACATCTTGATCTCGGGATAGTACATGATCGTGCTCGGGTGGAGGATGCCGGGGACGATTGAATCGAGTTTCTTCATCGCCGCCCAGAGGTGGCGCATGATCTTGGCCGGCACCGCCAGGCCCAGGTCGCCTGCGGTGACCCGGCAGCTGGGCTCAAAATCATAAAGATCCCGGCTGAAGTTTTCCTCCTTCGACCGTCTGCCCATCCGGAAATCACCCACCCGCTGCATCAGCGGCCTGCCGCCGCCGATCTCATTGGCGAGCCGGCCGAGAAAAACCGCCATCTGCTGCCCGCTCCGCACCGGGTCTTCAAGATGAATGGTCTTCAGCAGGGCGAGGTTGACCAGGCGGTTTCCGGCCTTGCGACTGGAAAGCGCATGGCCGTTGACCAGATAATAATCCTGATATTTCTCCAGAATCACCCGGGCATGGCCCGAGTTGGTGCAGAAGGTCCGGACCTTGTCGGGAAAATAGATCTTCGGGTCATAATATTCGGCGACAATCGGATAGCGTTCCTGGGTGGTTTCAAGGCGGATTCCCACATCGACGCTGTTGTCGATATAGGGAATTTCCAGTTTCTCCATGACTCCCTGGAGAAAGCTGAACCCCTTCCGGCCAGGCGCCACAATCAGTTTGCCGCTGCGGATCTCCCGATCACCGGCCACGATCACCGCATCCTTTTCCGTTTCCCTGATCTCCGTCACCTCGGTCCGGATCCGGATCACCACCCCGAGGTCCTCCAGCCCGGCCAGCAGGCGGCGGATCAGTTTTTTGCTCCGGTCGGTCCCGACATGGGCCTGGCGGACGGGAACGATCTCGACCCCGATCCTTTCCGCCCTCTCCCGGTACGGCTCAAGGTGACAGGTCGGCAGGATCTCGGGTTTCAGATGCTGTCCAACCTTTTCGAGCAGCGTTTCGGCCTCGTTTTTCTCCCAGTATTCCGGGGCAAAACCAATCGGAAAGGTGTAATTCTGCTTGCAGTCGTTCAACAATCCCCCGGACGAGATCGCGCCCTGGTCGACCATGAGAACCTTCAGCGAAGGCCCGGCCTCGATCAGCTCATAGGCGGCGCCCAGCCCCGCCGGGCCGGTGCCGACGATAATCACATCATAATTTTCGGCAGTCATCGGTTCACCTCTGTCTGAATTGTAGGCCTTTCGTTCAGGAAACGGCAAGCGGTTATGCCATGAAATCGCACCGGATGTTCGGGGAATGAGCAGAAGCGATTATCTGCGGAAAAGCCAGGCCAGAAAACTTAAAACCAGGCTGAGCAGGATCATGGAGGTGACGGGGATATAGACTTTCAACCCCGGCCGGTTGATCATGATATCACCGGGCAGCCTGCCGAGGGGAAGCTTGACCAGCCAGGGCCAGAACAGGCCTGCGAGCAGGATGGCCAGGCCGATATAGATCAGGGTCTTCTGCATGATGTTCTTCTCCCGCCCGGCAGGCAGAGGTCACTCTATGATGAGAATTCAGTAGCCAGTAGCCAGTAGCCAGTAGCCAGAATGACTGATTTTTCACCCTTCGGGTACAAGTCTCGATGTCTCGCAAGCTCGCTTATCGGTACGAGCAGACAAGCTGCTCAACTCAGCTTTTCACCCTTCGGGTATAAGTTTCGTACGAGCAGACCAGCTGCTCAACTCAGCTTTAAGCTTTTCTCCTGGCTTCTGACTCCTGGCTTCTGGCTACTCGTGGAACACATGCACTAACAAATCGCCGAAACCCCTTTATTATCGGGAGATTAGCCAAACTCGGAAAGTTGTGATATTTATTAAAAAACCGGGCACTGTTTGTCCAGAGGGAAAAATGAACACCACAAGACAGGAAATAACGGCCCTGCTCAAGGAAGGCCCCCATGATGCCAAAGAGATCTCCCGCGTCCTCTCGATCGGGGAGAAGGAGGTTTTCCCCCATCTGGATCATATCGCCCGCAGCATCACCTCCGACGGCTGGCGACTCAGGATCGATCCCTGCCAATGCCTGTCCTGCGGCTATTCTTTCAAGGAACGGAAAAGGTTCACCCGGCCCGGGAAATGTCCGGTCTGCAGGCAGACCAGAATCATCCCGGCCACCTACCGCATTGTCCGGAGTCGATGACCGGGGGGCGAATCCCTGCTGCCGGAATCCGGTACCTGCCGGTTGAGCAAATGGAAAGCCTTGAGTCGCGACCGGTTTCGTTTTATGGTGTGCAGACCGGCCGGACTCTCCGGCGCCAAACCCTGAAGGAGCGAAATAAGAAATGCCCGCCCCGATCCTGATCATTGAGGACGATCCCAATACCGCAAAGCTGGTCAAAACCTATCTCGAACGGGAGGGGTTCACTACCCTCATCGCCCATGACGGCAGGCAGGGTCTTGAGATGTTCCGCCGCCATGACCCGCAGTTCATCATCCTCGATCTGATGCTCCCGGAAATCGACGGCTGGGATGTCTGCCGAAAGATCCGGGCCGGGTCCGATGTGCCGATCCTGATGCTGACCGCCCGCCAGGAGGAAATCGACCGGATCATGGGGCTTTCCCTGGGCGGCGATGATTATGTGGTCAAACCCTTCAGCCCGAGAGAGCTTGTGGAACGGGTCAAGGCAATCCTCCGGCGGACCAAGCCGGTTGGCGGGAACAATAAGGAGGCCTTGCAGGTTGCCGACCTTGTCCTCGACCCGGAGAAGCACAAGGTCACCCTTGCCGACCGGATGATCGACCTGACCTCCTCGGAATTCAAACTGCTGCAGGCCCTGATGTCTTCGCCCGGGCGGGTCTTCAGCCGGGACGAGCTGCTGGAAAAATTCTACCGGCATGGCGAAACCGTGATCGACCGGGTGATCGACGTGCATATCGGCAAGCTGCGCCAGAAGATCGAACCGGACCCGGCCAACCCCGCCTATATCCTGACCGTCCGCGGTTTCGGCTACAAGTTCCGGGACAAGGAGTGACGGGAATGAAAGGCCGTCTGCTCTGGAAGCTCCTGCTGATCAACATCGTGCCGGTGATCGGCATCGTCATCCTGGTGATCTGGCTTGCCATCGACCATCTGGCCGCCGGCTATTTCATGGCCCTGATGAACAAGTACGATGTCTCGCCCACCGATATTCACCAGATGTTCATCTCCTCCATTCACCGCTACCTGATCTGGGCCAGTGTCGCCGCCCTCGCCCTTGCCTTTGCTTTAAGCTACCTTTTGATCCGCCGGGTGCTGCGCCCCCTCTCCCAGATGACCGACATCGCCGGGACCATGGCGTCCGGCAGCTTTGCCGCCAGGGTCGACATCACCTCCGCGGATGAAATCGGCCGCCTTGGCACCGCCTTCAACCGGATGGCCGACAGCCTGGAAAAACTCGAGAAGCTGCGCAAGACCATGGTCGCCGACGTGGCCCACGAGTTGCGGACCCCGCTGACCAATCTCCGCGGCTATCTTGAAGGATTGAACGACGGGGTGCTGGAAGCCTCCCCGGAAACCTTTCAGATGCTTCAGGAAGAAACGTTGCGCCTGGTCCACCTGGTCAACGACCTCGGCCAGCTGGCCAAGGCGGATGCGGCAAGGGCCTATCTCAACCGGGAAGAGTTGTCGGTAAGCGGCCTGGTCGGGCAGATGCTCGATATCTACCGGCTTCGTCTGCAGGAAAAAGCAATCGTCGTCACCACCGATTTTTCTCCGGAGGGTGATCGCATCGTTGCCGACCGGGAAAAACTGCTCCTTGCCGTCCGCAACCTGATGGACAATGCCTGCCGCTACACTCCGGCAGGCGGAAGCATCGATATCACCACCCGGAAAACCGATGCCGGCACCAAAGTTGTCTTCACCAACAGCGGCAGCACCATTTCCGGGGAAGACCTGCCCTATATCTTCGAACGCTTCTACCGCGCCGACCGCTCACGGTCGCGTCTGGCAGGCGGCGCCGGCATCGGCCTCGCCATCGTCCGGGAACTGATCGAGGCCCATGGCGGCCGGGTCGGGGCCGACAGCTCCCCTGCCGAAACCAGAATCTGGTTTATCCTTCCTGCCTGACCTCCATTTCTTTACCAAATCTTTACCTTGGCGTTATCTCCCCTTCACATCAATTGCTTATCGTTTAGTCAGGAAAAGGGTCCTGCCGCTTCTTGGGACGGGAAACGTCAACAACTGGCAAATGAGGAAACAAAATGAAAACAAAAACGACAGCAATCAAGACCCTGGCAATCATCCTGACTCTGGGACTCGGTTTATCCGGCTGTTTTACCACCGGCGGCGAGAAGAAAATGATGGATGAAGCAATGCCCACCCCGATGGAAACCATGGAAAAGGGTGGGATGAGCGAAACCATGGCCCCGCCGATGGACACCATGAAAAAAGAAACCATGGAAACAGGAATCTCTGATACCATGAAATAACTGAACCGGCGGGTGCGAAATCCGCCGGTCAAGGAGGTGCCTTATGGAGCGCAGACGATTGATCCTCTTCAGTACTCTTCTGCTGACTCTGGCACTTTTCCAAGGTGCCGCAACTGTGGCCGGTGAACAGACGACATCTCCCGGCCACGCGACCTTTGTCGTCCTCTGATATGATGTCGGCAAAGCTGCCCTGGAAGGGCGGCCGGGAGTGCTCGCGGTCGAAAGCGGCTGGCACGGATTTTCCGAGGTCAACCGGGTGATCTTCGATCCCCGGAGGGTAAGGGTGGAAGAGATGGCCGACCGGCTCAAAGAGGCCGGGACCTATGTCCGGACCCTGAAACAGACCAGCCCTGACCAGAATGAATAACAAATGAACTGCGAGGTGATACCATGACAAAAACATTCCTCTCCCTGACACTCGTCTTACTGGGATTGCTCATCCTGCAGCCCTCCTTTGCCGACAACGGCAATGGAGAAAAAGCGATGAGCACTCCCTCCGGCAACCCTCTGAAAACCGCAATCTTCGCCGGCGGCTGCTTCTGGTGTATGGAGGCGGATTTTGAAAAACTTCCCGGGGTGACCGATGTGATGTCCGGATTCACCGGCGGCACGGCAGACAATCCGACATACAACGGCAATCACCAGGGCCATTATGAAGCGGTGGAAATAACCTATGACCCGCAAAAGGTAAGCTATAGGGAGTTGCTGGACCATTACTGGGTCAACATCGACCCCTTTGATGCCCGCGGACAGTTCTGTGACAAGGGAACGAGTTATTTAAGCGCCATCTTCGTGGCGAATGAGACCGAAAAGAAACTTGCTGAAGAGTCTAAAAAGGAAGTTGTCGAAAGGTTTCCCGGTAAAAATGTCGTTACCCCAATCCTCGAGGCTTCGACCTTTTACCCGATCAAAGGCGAGGAAAGCTACCATCAGGACTATTATAAAAACAACCCTGTCCGTTACAAGGCATACCGCTGGAACTGCGGCCGTGACAAACGGTTGCAGGAAATCTGGGGTGAAGGAAAGAAGCAGTGGAGCAAGAAGGAACTGAAGCAGCGACTGACCGCCATCCAATACAAGGTGACCCAGGAAGACGGCACCGAGCCCGCCTTCAACAATGAATACTGGGACAACAAGCGGGAGGGGATCTACGTCGATGTGGTCTCAGGAGAGCCGCTGTTCAGCTCACAGGACAAGTACAAATCCGGCACCGGCTGGCCGAGTTTTACCAAGCCTCTGGTTGCGGAAAATATCGTCACCCGCGAGGACCGGACCCTGTTTCTCTCGGTCCGGACCGAGGTGCGGAGCAAAAAGGCGGACAGCCATATCGGCCATGTCTTCAACGACGGGCCGCAACCCACCGGCAAACGCTACTGCATGAACTCCGCCGCCCTGCGGTTTATCCCGGTTGAACAACTCGAATCCGAGGGATACGGCCGGTTCCTGCCGCTCTTCGGCAGGTAGGAAGCAGGATCTGTAAACACCCGGAAAACCTGCCTTGAAAAACAGGTTTACACCCCGCTCGCACTTCAGTTATCGTTATTGGAAGCTCACTGCGGCAGACGGGGAACCGGAAGGGTCTGCGAACTGACGTGGGCCCGTTTCGCCTGATACTTGGATCCGCAAAACAAACCGGCAGATCATCCGGATCTGCCGAAATCAGCTCGGGGGCTCATCATGAAATATGTCTTCTCGATCCTGCTGATCGCCGTGATTGTTACGATCATGACCACAGGATTCTTTCTTGACCGACAGAAAAAACCGGTAGCTGACCCGGCCGTTGTCATCAACGACCGGATCATCTCCACCTCCGAGCTTGATGAAATTTACCGGAACCTGCCACGCCCCCCGGGAGACCGGCAGCAGTTTATCGAATCATTGATCACCAGGGAACTCCTGATCCAGGAGGCCATGAAGATGGGGCTTGACCAGGAAGAGGAGTTCCGCCATTCGATCCAGAACTTTTATGCCCAGTCACTGACCAAAATTCTCCTCGAGCGGAAGTTCGACTCATTCCGCTCAAATCCATCCCGGCAGGAAATCGATCGCTTTCTTGAATTGCAGGACTTTCAGGTAGAACTGACTCTGCTGCCGGTCTCCAACCAGCCTGCCGGAGAAAAAAAACATGCCGGACCATTTCGAGAGCTTGGCACCTCATTGCAGGTGGCGCTTCTCTCCGTTGCAGCTGGAGAAGCGTCCCGGCCGATCCTGATCGATGACCGGGAATATACGCTTCGGCTCGATGCCCTCACCAGCATACCGCCACAGGACGACCCGGGGTTGACACCTGAGGAGGCCCGGAAAACAATTCTTCTCGATCATCAGGAGCAGGCCCTTGACAGATGGCTCCAAGAGTTGCGCAATCAGGCCGAAATCAGGGTCGCCGCGTCCGCCGCCGCAGAATAACACAACCAGAGATCCCGGAAAGAGATGGAGAATCCCATGAACAACCGCAAGGGCTACAAGAGAAAGAATTATTTCATCAACAAGGGATTTCAGGGGCGCTACATGTTCAATTTCTACCTGTTGCTCGCCCTCTTTGCCCTGGTTTTTGCCATCCTGCTGAGTTACACCACCGCCCAGCACCTGACGATTAGCTATGAAAATTATGCCCTGCAGGTCGCAAGCACCCCAGCCATGCTCTTCAAACATGTTCTGATGGTCGTCTGGGTCATCATGATTCCTCTTGGATTACTCCTCGCCTGGGCGGTGATGCGGCACACCCACCGGATCGCCGGGCCGCTTTACAAATTCGAGACCGTTCTTGAACAGATGAGCCGTGGGGTCTTGGACCCCCACGTTCGCCTGCGGGAAAATGATGACGGCCAGGAAGTGATCGCCCGGCTTCAGGAGGTCAACAGATTCCTCTCCGACAAGATTCATGAGATGCGCCGCCTGACGGATCAGCTCCATGCCTCTCCGGAGGTAATCAATTCTCCGGAATTGCAGAAGTTGACCGGCGATCTCAGGCATTCACTGGCCGGATTTGAAATCAGGGAGCAGCCGGAAGGTCGGTGATCCCGCACCCCGAACTTCCGGCCGGACAGAACGGATCACCGTTGCAAATTGATCCGGCAATGATGATGGAGATCTATGCTACGGAGAGGGCAACTCCTTAAAATCGACTGCACAACGATCGGCCTTCGATCCGGGCCAGGGGTCTCGACCGCCCGGCTCGGCCGGATGGCTCTTGCGGTCGTGCTGCTTCTGCTGCCGTCGTTTGCCAATGCTGCTGAATTGGAGACCCGCTATGCAACCATCCGTTACGGGGATGAGCAACAACTCCATAAACTGAACCGGGAACTGATCTTAAGCAGGAATATGTCCTACCTGTTAAGAGGCCGGAGGAACATGACCGTTCAGGATGAGGTGGCCGCCAAGATCGATCTTGTTCTGGAGCAAGTCCAGTTGGTGCTGGAGATGTTCCCGGAAAAACTCCGGTTCGAAATCCTCCTGTTTTCAACGGCCGAAGAGGCCCGGGAGGAACTGTTCAAACGCTACCGGAAGAAGGTCAATTTCATTTCCTTTTATTCCCGAAAAGAGAATGCCCTCTATCTTGCCGCACAGCACAGTGAATTGAAAGTGGTGGCCCATGAACTGGGCCATGTGGTGGTTGAGCATTATTTCGACCGCGCGCCACCGGTCAAAATCCACGAAGTCATGGCCCGGTACGCTGTCGATCATATCGCGGACTGATCCTGCCCACCCAACCCGTTGTCAGTGTCATCCAAGGGCACCAGAACCCTGATGTTCTATTCATCACAGGGCACCCAGTGACAAATCCATCCTTGCCCCTGCGGGTATAAGTCTCCTATGAGCAGGCAGGCCGCTCAACCTGGCTTTAAGTCACCGGAATATCATTAGGTAATGAATAAGTAGAAATTGGTAAACAAAAGTGTTAAACAGAGAATGCTTGGGTGATTTCCGGGGGGAAACTTCATTTGCGTTCCAGGTATTGATCTTCGATTTACCGAACTTTCATGGTCATCAGCGAGTTGATGCACCATAGAGTTTTTCCCCGGGGGGGAGATGTTGTTGTAGGGGAAAAGAGTTGCCGGCCTGGGAACCACTTCTGTTTCATACCACACCCCACCTCCGCTTCAAGCAGCACAAAGAAATCGTAAATTGTATCCTGCGAAAATTAATCAAGGGGGATGCTTGTGATCTGCAGATTCCAAAGGTGTGTTTGTAGTATTTTCCTGATAATCCTGCAAATTTTCCTGCTCCAGAGCGGTTCGACCTTTGCGGCCGAGGCCCCGATCCGGGCCCTCACGCCGGAATCCACATCTGCCAAAGACTATACCCTGCATGATCAGTTCTTTACCCCCGAAACTTCACCCCGAAACAGTTCCGCCCCCCCGTCACCAGAAGCCGAACTTGATGGCTTCGGCCAGGCGACCGCCGCTCCCGGCAAACCTGGGGCGCCAAACCTCGCCGGATTGATGGGAGTCCCGGAAATCCAGGTATTGGCAGATGTTGACGGCCAGTTTGTCAAAAGCATGGCTGACTATCAGATCCTGGATAAAGAAGGCGCGCTGGAACTCAGCAGAACCGGGATTACGGAATCCATCCGGGCCGGACGCGGTTTCAATCGTGAAAGCCTGGCCGCTCTGGCGCGTAAAGAGCAGGCTGAGGCGCAAACCGGCCAGGCTCTGGCCCTTCTCCTGCCTTCCGTATCGGTGCGGGCCAATTATGGAGAAGAAAAATCGGAACCCTCCGTTATTGTCGATGAGACCACCGGGGAACTGGTTGCTTCCGACACCCACGACCGGACCGATGCTTCCCTGGTGGTCCGCCAGCCCTTGTACAACCTGCCGGTTTTCCTCGACTGGCGTCGCCGTCAGAAGAGGGAGCTCGTGAGTGGGGAGAATTACCGGGCAAGCGAAGGCGACGCCTACGTATCCACGGTCAGCACCTATCTTACCCTGGTCGCAAGTCGATTGCAGGCTGATATCATCCGGGATTTTGAAGCCCAGCTTGCCGACCTGCTCGACTACATTGAAAAGAGAGCCGACGCGGGAGCTTCAAGCATCTCCGACATGTCCCGGGTCCGTGCCCGGAGGCAGGAAACCCTTTCCTCGCGTCTTGAGCAGGAATCTGCCCATCTGGCTGCCGGAATCGAGTTCGTCCGCTTGACCAACCTGGTCCCCCGGAAAGTGACTCTCCCGGTAGTCGAAGACGTTGGCGTCGCCCTTCTCCCGAAATCATTCCCCGAGGCGGTTGCCAAAGCCATCGAAGCCAACCCTGAAATCACGGCCCTCAATGCGGAACTGGAAGCCGCAAAAATCCAGCAGTCTGCGGCAAAAGGGCAATTTCTGCCGCGATTCGACCTGGAGTACACCGACACATTCGCACTCCACGCGGGCGGAGAGCCCAATTCCCAAGGCCAGCGAGACCGGCGACTGATGATGGTGATGAACTGGGACCTCTTCAACAGCGGAAAAGATTACTTGAGTCTCGCCGAGCGCAAGGCACGCTACAAGGAACTGCAATACCGCCTGGATGACCAGCAACGGCGGGTCGTGCAGGAACTCTCGGCAAATTACGCCGCATTGGCAACTACCGGCGAGCGGATTGTTTCAGGCTATGAGGAGCTGGAATCGATCTCAACCGCAACCGAGGCGATGTCCAAACGCATGCTGTCCGGCAACCAGTCTCTCCTGGATCTCCTTACCGTTTATGACAGTTATTATCAGGTCCGCTCCAGGCTGGTGAATCTCCACGTCTTCGAGATGAATACCGTGGCCCAGCTGGTTCGCCTGACCATGGGGACCCCCTGGACCGATGCGGGCAAGGACAACTGAGAGTAATTCATGAAAGGGCCCGGAGCCTTTTCGAGACATTTGTTATTCGTACTCAATTGAAGAAAGCTTAGAAGGTGGATAATCGGCATGCATACCCGTCATGATGATCAGGATGGTTCGAATATCTTTTGGCCCGGCTATGTAGATGCAACGACCAACCTGGTTCTTAACCTGCTGTTCCTCCTGACGATCATGATCGTTGCCGTCTTCATGTTCGCCCTGGAGCTGGGGCGGACTTCAAAGGTTGAAACGGTGACCCCGCCGGCGATCGAAAGCACGGAAAATGCCGGACAGGCTGCCGGGGCCGCTATTGACCTGAGCCGCGAAAACGAAGAACTGAAACGCGAAATCGAGCAACTGAAGCTCGAAAACGCGGCATTGAAACGCAGAATCGAGGAACTGGAGAAAGAGAACAAAAAATTGCGCCTCGAAATTGAAGAGCTGAAGAAAAAACTCGCCCTGCTTGCACCCGATGAAAAGAAATCTCTTGAAAATCTCAAGGCGATCAAAGAACTGACCCGGCAAAAAACGGATCTGGAAAGTGAAATCCAGCGGCTGAAAAAACTGCAGTTACCGAAAACCTCGCTCGGCGGTTCCGAAAAAAATATCGAAGCAACCTCCGCTCTCCCGAAACCGCAGTACGGTCTGGACAAAACCCTGGAGAGCGATTTTGAAGTCATGGTCCGCTTCAAGGATAAAGCGATCGCCTTTACCGAGGAAGAGCACGCCCAGTTGCTCGACTCGCTGAAGCCCCTCGTGGAACGAGGCGGGGCAATCGTTTTCGTTGAAGTCCCGACCGGTTTTTCCGAGGCGAAGCGGATGGGCTTCTATCGGGCGATGGCGGTGAGGAATATTCTGATCGAGATGAACATGGCAAAAGAAAATATCGAGGTGCTGGTGGTCGACGGCAACAGCAACGCGAAAGCATCCCAGGTCAAAGTCCGGGCACGATAATGGAGACCCTGGAGCTTGCCGCATACGACCGGGGGAACTGCAGTTTTGCTGGCTTGACCCCCCATCGGATCTTTATCCTGATCCTGCTTTGCAGCAGCGTGTCCCTGCTGCTGTGGGCCGGGACCTCAAAGGTTGATGTGATCGTGCGGACCGTGGGCCAGATCATTCCCGCCGGCAAGTCGCAGATCGTGCAACATCTTGAGGGGGGCATTGTCCGGAAAATTCTGGTCAGGGAAGGTCAGGTCGTTGCCGCCGGGGAACCGTTAATTGAACTGGCGGATGTGCAGACCCGTTCCAACCTCGGCACCAAACAGTCAAAGCTCAATGCCCTGCGGGGACGTGAAGCCCGACTGTTTGCCGAATTGAACGGCAGCGACCGGATCGACTTCCCCGAAGACCTGAAAGACTCCGATGTCATTCGGGTCGAAACCGCTGCCTGGAAAGCCCGCCTCGCCCAACTTTCCGAAGAAAGCCAGGTTCTCCAGGCCTTGAGCAGGCAGAAGAAAAGCGAACTGGCGGAGATGAATTCCAAACAGAAGAATCTGCTCCAGGAGCTGGTCCTCGCCCAGCAGAAGCATCATGTCATTGAAGACCTCAGTAAAAACAACGCCGCCTCCGAACTGGAGGTGCTGGACAGCCAGATGCACATTCAACGGCTGAAATCGCAGATCTCGGACGCATTGAGCGCCGTTCCCCGTCTTGAAGCGGCGATATCGGAAGCGGAATCACGAATCAAGGAAGCGTCCGCCCGCTTTCGCGCCGAAGCGTCCGCAACGTTGACCCAAATCCAGGAGGAGATCGAAAAATTAAACCCGGAAATCGACACCAGCGTCGATCGCCTGGAACGGAATATCGTCCGGAGTCCGGTTGCCGGCCTGATCAACAAACTCAATGTCACAACCGTCGGCGCGGTGGTGCGGCCAAGCGAGATTCTGCTGGAAATCACCCCGAGTGACCAGCGGATCGTCATCGAAACCCGTTCCAACCCGGACGACCGCGCTCATCTGCGCCGGAACCTCCCCGCCCGGGTTCGGATCGGCGCTTATGATTACTCGACTTACGGCACCTTTGACGGCCATGTGACCGAGGTCAGCGCCGATACCTTGACCGATGAACGGGGGAACCGTTATTACCGGGTTAACGTTGAGGTGGATGTTTCAACACTCATCTCCCGGGTGGGGCAGGCAGGGGTATTGATGCCGGGAATGGCGGCGAGCGCCGACATTGCGGTGGGCAAACGGACGATCCTCTCATATCTTCTTTCTCCGGTACTGGAGTTCCGGGACGGAGCGTTCCGAGCTAACTAATTTTAATTTAACGAGTGAATGAAATGCTAAAACAACTCAAAATTTACTACATTCTTGTATCGCTGCCCTTTATTCTGCTGCTGTTGGGCTCGGCGGTTTTCTTCGGGGCAATCAAATCGACGATCATCCGCAATCCCCATCCGCAAATAAACTATGCCATCTTTGTGATTATCCTGGCCGGCGGCCTGTTCATCATTCTCAATGCCGGCAGGTTAATCCGGGAAGCCAAAATCCTCGCGCTTTTCACCAAGGCCATCCGCGAGAAAACCGACTCCACCACCCTTCGGGAGATGACCAACCGTTTCCGGGGAGACCTGGCCTGTTTACTGCAGATGGTTGCAGCATCCGGAGACCGAGCCATTTCCCATCAGGAGCAGATTGCCCTCGGGCATGAACTGTCTAACGCCCGGACCCGCCTGAATCGGCGCAATGCCTTGCCGCAATACCTCACCGGCCTCCTGGTCGGCATGGGATTACTCGGAACCTTTATCGGGCTGCTCGCCACCCTGAACGACATTTCAGTTCTGATCAGCAGTTTTGCCGAAATCGACATGGTCAATGCAAATCCGATTGAGGTGTTCCGGGTGATGATCGAACGGATGAAGGCCCCGATGCAGTCGATGGGAATTGCGTTCTCGGCCTCATTATTCGGGTTGCTGGGATCAATCATCCTGGGCCTGATGATGGTCGGAATCCGCCGCCTGGAAGGGGATATTTTTTCCGTGCTCAGCTCGGAAGTGGCCAAGCATATAGAGAACGCCCTTGCCTTTGAAAGCATCACCCTCAGAAGCGGCAATGCTTCAAGGGCATTATCGGCCAACGATGCGGCCACGGAAATCCTCCTGAGAATCGATGAGCGATTGGCCGAGGCGGCCCGCGCCCGGCAACGTGCGTTGACATCCGATATCGATGATTTCAAGAAGCAGCGCTCCGATATGGTGCAGGTCCTTGCCGAGCATGCCGAGTCGAACAACAACTTCCGCAATGAACTGCAGCAGTTCGGCGGTCAGCTCGAAGCCCTCACCAATGTTCTGGAAAAAAACCAGGGGGGAGTTGCAAATCAGATTTCCGATCTGCTGGTCAATCTGGCGGGTGATGCAAAGAAAACCCATAAACTTCAGGCCCTGCAGGTGAACGAACAGCGAAAACTCACCGAAACCCTCGAATCCTTCAAAATCGAGGAAAGACTGGCCGAGGCGACCCGCACCCAGCAACGCGCCTTGTCTGCCGAGATGGAAGATTTCAAAAAACAGCGGGCGGACATGCTGCAGGTCCTGACCGAGCACACCGTGGCGAACAATAATTTCCGCGTGGAACTGCAGCAGTTCGGCAGCAAGCTTGGCGCCCTTGCCGGCACCCTGGAAAAGGGCAATGGCGAGTTGGCCTCCCAGCTCTCGGAACTGCTGGTTCACACGACATCCGATGCAAAGCAGTCCAGATTATTGATGAACAGTATCGGCAGCAATCTCCGGGGTGAACTGCAGCAGTTCAACTCCGTTGCCAAAAGCATTGAAAAAGGCAACCGGGAGCTGGCGACCCGGATTGTAGAATCCATGGCCGCCAGGGGTGGTGAATGAAAGTTACGTAATGCGGTGAGCAGCAGGACATTGGTGTTCTGAGCGCAAGTTTCAAGGCAGTTGACATCTGAGAGGTGGGGGTATGGCAAAGAGAACCGAGAGCGGAAATGGCAAGGCAACAGAACAGCACGATCAGGCCCAGAGCATAGAAAGCGCGGTTGTGGGGGCGGACGGAACGATCTCCATCCCCCATGCCGCGGCTGATCTCAAATCCGTTGATGTCGCCGATGTCGATCTGCTGCTGGGTTTTGCCGACGGCTCCTTTGTCATCATCCCGAACGGGGCGTTGGCTGCGATCAGCGAATCCGAGCACCCGGTTGTGTTCAGTGATGACGGGGCAGGCGCCGATGCCCTCACCCCTTCTGCCGGTGATTCCCCAGCCACCCTGGGCGACCTGTTCAAGATGGTCGGCGCGACCAAGATCATCGATGGCGGCAATCTGGCGGTGGTCAGTGAAAACGTCGACAGCCCGGAAGAAACCGCCGATGAGGATATTTTAGGCTATTCGGAAGAAAACGATGTTTTTGCCGATCTGGCAATCCTCTCCGAGCCGGTCGTCAAAATCAGCAGCGGCGGCAAAGGCCCCGGCGGTTACCAGCACACCGAGCCGCCTCCGGCGCTTTCCGATATCGAACCATTCACCGAGCCGGATGTTGCAGTCCGCCCGATTTTAAAAAACGGCCATGTCACAGAGGATTTAAGTGACAATGAATCCCCGGTGGTCGCTCCCGGACAGTCTCTGAGCTATGCCGAGAACCAGACGATTGCCCCCACGACGGTCGGCACGGTTGTCTCCGTTGTAACCGCCTACGATAACGTTGGAGTTACCGACTTCCGTTTCAGCGATTCCGGGACCGACACCAGCAGTGACAACTACTTCACCATTTCGGCGCAGGGTCAGATCAGTATCACCACTGCCGGGATCCAGCCCGGTGTGGCCCAGAATGATTTCGAGACGGGCCCAAACATCTTCAGTTATGCGATTGAAGCCTGCGATGCAGAAGGAAACTGGTCGACACCCGAGAATATTACCCTGAACGTCACCAATCTGGACGAAGTTCACCCGGTGGTCACCCCCGGCCAGTCCCCCCTGGAGTACGTCGGCGGCAAAACCGCAGCCAACCCGGGAGTCGGCACCGTCGCCGCCAGCGACGACACGGGCGTTTTCGACTACCGTTTTACCACCGCCGATGCCGATCCCGCCGACAGCACATTGAGCGCAGACGGCTACTTCAGGATAGGAGCCGACGGCCGGATCTCGCTGACGGCAGCAGGCCTGGCTGCGGAAGCAAACAGTTTCGCGGTCGGCAACAACACCTTCACCTACGGTGTCGAGGCAAGGGACACCGTAGGCAACTGGTCAAATCCCGAGAACATCACCCTGAGCATCCTCCCGAACGTCTCGAGCTCCGACATCACGGATCCGGTGGTGACACCCGGCCAGACCATTTTCTACGCGGAAAACCGGACGGCAGCCGATCCGGCGGTCGGCAATGTTGCCGCCGGCGATGACGTGGGAGTCACCGGCTTCCGTTTCAGCACCACCGGCACCACCACCAGCTCCGACACCTACTTCACCATCGACAGCAGCGGCCGGATCACCCTCACCGCCGCAGGTCTTGCCGCGCAGGCCAATGACTTCGAGAACGGGCTCAACAGTTTCACCCATGGCATCCAGGCAAGAGACGCCGCCGGGCACTGGTCCGCATCTGAAAACGTGACCATCACCCTGACCCCGGTGAACGACAACGCACCGGTATTGACCGTGGATAATGCCACCGTCACCCTCGCCGAGGACGCGGCGGCCGGGATCATCGCCGGGGCCGATGGTGATGCGACCGACGGTGATCTTCCCGGAGACACCCTCACCTACAGCCTGACCGGGACCATCCCGCAGGACGGCAGCGGCAACGACCTGTTCAGGATCGATGGGGCGACCGGCGAGATCAGCCTCACCGCCGAGGGTGCAAACTTTATCGACTACGATGCCGGAGCCACCAGCTACACCCTTGAGGTTCAGGCCTCCGACGGAGTCAACACCAGTAATATCCAAACGATCACCGTCAACCTCACCCCGGCGAACGACAACGCACCGGTACTGACCGTGAACAACACCACCGTCAATCTGATGGAAGGTACAGCCGCCGGGATCATTGCCGACGGCGACGCCACCGACGGTGACACCCCGATCGACACCATCACCTTCAGCCTCTCCGGTGCCGTGCCGACTGACAGCAGCGGCAACCCGCTGTTCGTGATCGACGGCAGCACCGGCGAGATAAGCCTCACCACCGAGGGGGCGGCCTTTATCAACTTCGACGGCGGGCAGACCAGCTACATCCTCGGGGTCCAGGCAACCGACGGGACCAACCTGAGCAATATCGAAACGGTCATCGTCAATATCACCCCGGCGAACGATAACACGCCCGTCCTCACCGTCGACAACGCCAATGTCTACATTGCGGAAAACGCAGGCGCGGGGATTATCATCGGCGGTGATGCTGACGCCACCGACGGTGATCTACCCGGCGACACCCTTACCTTCAGTCTGACAGGCGGAATACCGACCGACGGCTCCGGCAACCCGCTGTTCGCGATCAACACCACCGGCGAAATCAGCCTCACTGCCGCAGGGGAAACCTTCATCGATTACGAATCGGGAACAACAAGCTACACCCTCTTCGTCCAGGCCACCGACGGAACAAACACCAGCAACATCGAAACGGTCACCGTCCATCTCACCCCGGTCAACGACAACGCCCCCATTCTCACCATCGACAACGCAACAGTGAATCTTGCCGAAGATGCGGCCGCCGGGATCATTGCCGGAGCCGATGCCGACGCGACCGACACCGACGTTCCGACCGACTCGCTCACCTACAGCCTGACCGGGACAATTCCGGTCGATGGCAGTGGCAACCCGCTGTTCCGGATCGACACCGCTACCGGCGAAATCAGCCTCACCGCCGAAGGCGCAGCATTCATCGACTATGACGCCGGAGCCACCAGCTACACCCTCGCCGTGCAGGCCTCAGACGGGGTCAACACCAGCAATATCGAATCGGTCACCGTCAATCTCACCCCGGCGAACGACAACGCGCCCGTCCTCACCGTGAACAACACCGTCGTCAACCTCGCCGAAGACGCAAGCGCCGGGATCATCGCCGACGCCGCCGCCATCGACGGCGACAACCCGGCCGACACCATCACCTTCAGCCTTTTCGGCGGCGTGCCGACCGACGGCTCCGGCAACCCGCTGTTCGCAATCGACAGCATCTCCGGCGAGATCAGCCTCACCACCGACGGCGCCGCCTATATCGACTACGACAATGGACAGACCAGCTACACCCTCACCGTCCAGGCCTCCGACGGGGCGAACTTAAGCAACCTCGAAACGGTCACCGTCAATCTCACCCCGGTCAACGACAATGCGCCGGTGTTGACGGTGGACAACTCCATTCTCTACATCCCGGAAAATTCCGCGGCGGGGATCATTCCCGGCGGTGACGGTGACGCGACCGACGCGGACGCACCGGCCGACACCATTACCTTCAACCTCACCGGGACCATCCCGCAGGACGGCAGCGGCAACGACATCTTTACCGTCGACACCGCCACCGGCGCAATCAGCCTCACGGCGGCCGGCGCAACCTATATCAACTCCGGCACCGGCCCTGCAAGCTACACCCTGGACATCCAGGCCGACGACGGGAGCAACACCAGCAACACCGAAACGGTCACCATCAACATCACCGATGTCGACAACACCGCGCCGGTGGTCTTGCCCGGACAAACTTTCAATTATGCAGAGAACCAGGGTACCGGGGACGTGGTCGCCACCGTGGCCGCCACCGACGACACCGGGATCACCGATTACCGTTTCAGCACCGCTGACGCCGATCCTTTCGACAGCAAGCTGAGTGTCGACGGCTATTTCCGGATCGACAGCAGCGGCCAGATCACCCTGACCGCCGCCGGATTGATCGCGGAGGCCAACGATTTCGAAACCGGTTTCAATAGCTTCCAGTTTGGCATTGAAGCACGAGACACAGCCGGAACCTGGTCCGCAGCCAACGAGCAGGTCACCGTCAACATTACCCCGGTCAACGACAACGCCCCCATTCTCACCGTCGACAACACCAGTGTGGACCTTGCCGAAAACGCAGCCGCCGGGATCATCACCGGCGCCGACGGTGACGCCACCGATGCGGACCTTCCAGGCGACACCATCACCTACACCCTTGTCGGCGGAGGGCCGACGGACGGAACCAACCCGCTGTTCAGGATTGACAGTGCCACCGGCGAGATCAGCCTCACCGCTGCAGGCGCAGCGTATATCGACTACGAGTCGGGAACCACCAGCTACACCCTGGACGTTCAGGCCTTCGACGGAGTAAACGTGAGCAATATCGAGACAATCACCGTCAACCTCACCCCGGTCAACGACAACGCGCCCGTCCTCACCGTCGATAACACCAGTGTGAATCTTGCCGAAAACGCAGTCGCCGGGGTCATCGCCGGTGCCGATGCCGATGCAAACGATGGTGACACCCCGATGGACACCGTGACCTTCAGCCTTTTCGGCACCGTGCCGACCGACGGCTCCGGCAACGCCCTGTTCGCGATCGACAACAGTACCGGCGAGATCAGCCTCACCGCCGAAGGTGCCAATTTCATCGACTACGACAAGGGACAGACCAGTTATACCCTTGCGGTCCAGGCCTCCGACGGAACCAACACCAGCAATATCGAAACGGTCACCGTCAACCTCACCCCGGTGAACGACAACCCGCCGGTACTCACCGTCGACAACGCGAACGTCTACATCCCGGAAGACGCGGCTGCCGGGGTCATCATTGGCGCCGACGGTGACGTGACCGATGCGGATGTTCCGGCGGACCCCATTGCCTTCCTCCTGACCGGGACCATTCCGGTTGACGGCAGCGGCAACGCTCTCTTCACGATCCACTCCGTCACCGGCGAGATCAGCCTGACCGCCGAAGGGGCAGCCTTTATCGACTATGACGGTGGCCCCACCAGTTACACCCTGGAGATTCTCGCCACCGACGGCTTCAACCCAAGCAACATCGAAACGGTCACCGTCCATCTCACCCCGGTGAACGACAGCGCACCGGTATTAACGGTGGATAACGCCAGCGCGAACCTTGCCGAAAACGCAAGCGCCGGATTTATTGTCGGCGCCGACGCAGACGCCACCGACGCAGACCTGCCCGGCGACACCATTACCTACAGCCTCACCGGCACTATCCCCCAGGACGGATCAGGCAACCCGCTGTTCGCGATCGACAGTGAAACAGGCATGATCAGCCTCACCGCCGAAGGTGCGGCCTTTATCGATTTCGAATCGGGAACGACCAGCTACAATCTTACTATCCAGGCCCAGGATGCAGCAGGGAACCTTTCCAACGTTGAAACCGTCATCTTGAATGTTACGGATGTCAACGAGGCGCCTATTGCCCTCACAGTAGCGGCTGTCGCAAACGAGGATGGTCCGCCGATTATCATTACCGCCGATTACAGTGATATTGATGCGGGCGACACCCATACCTTCAGCATCGATAACAACGGCACTCTGGGCACTGTCGTCAACAATGGCGACGGCACCTTTAGCTACAATCCGAACGGCCAGTTTGAATCACTGGCTACCGGAGCAACCGCCACCGACTCCTTCACCTACACCGTTACCGATAACAACGGGCTGAGTTCCGCCCCTCAGACGGTTACCATCACTATCACAGGCACTAACGATGCGCCGATCGCAACGGTGAACAGCAATACCATTGCTGAAAACTCCATAAACGTCAGCGGCAACATAATCACCGACAATGACGGCTACGGAGTTGACAGCGATCCGGAAGGTGACAGCTTTACGGTTACTGCAATTGACAATACCGGTGCCGATAAGTACGGAACTTTCACTTTGGATAACCCGGACGGCAGCTACACCTATACCCTCGACAACACGAACCAGTTGGTTCAGACGCTTGCCGAGGGACAGAGCCTGACAGAAACTTACACCTACACTGTTACTGACAGCACTGGCGGCGCCGATACTTCGACCGTCACCATCACCATCAACGGCACCAACGATGCTCCGATCGCCACCGCCAACCTCAATTCCATCGCAGAAGGTGGTGTGAGCGTCAGCGGCAACATGATCACCGACGATGACGGCTACGGGGTTGATAGTGATCCGGAAGGCGATAGCTTGATGGTTACTGCAATTGACAAAACCGGGGCAGACCAGTACGGAACTTTCACTCACAATACGGACGGCAGTTACACCTATACGTTGGACAACACGAACCCCGCGGTTCAGGCGCTGGGCTTGGGTCAGAGTCTGACGGAAACCTACACTTATACCGTGGATGACGGCAATGGCGGCGCCGATACTTCGACCGTCACCATCACTATTAACGGTGGGAACAATGCACCGACAGCCACCGCCAACACCAATAGCATCATTGAAAACACCGTAAGTGTCAGCGGCAACATGATCACCGACGATGACGGCAACGGGGTTGATAGTGATCCGGAAGGCGACAACTTGATGGTTACTGCAATTGATAAGACCGGTGCAGACCAGTACGGAACTTTCACTCACAATACGGACGGCAGCTACATCTATACTTTGGACAACACGAACCCGGCGGTTCAGGCGCTGGGGCCGGGCCAGAGCCTGACGGAAACCTACACCTACACCATAGCTGACGGTAATGGCGGCACCGATACTTCGACCGTCACCATCACCATCAACGGCGAAAACAGTGCACCGACCGCTACCGCCAACACCAATGTTATTGCGGAAGACACCATAAGCGTCAACGGCAACATGATCACTGACGATAACGGCAACGGTGTTGATAGTGATCCGGAAGGGAATAATTTAACGGTTACAAATGTTGATTATACGAATGGAGACCAGTACGGAACTTTCACTCACAATACGGACGGCAGCTACACCTATACTTTGGACAACACGAACCCGGCGGTTCAGGAGCTGGGCGTGGGGCAGAGTCTGACGGAAACCTACACCTATACCGTAAATGACGGCAATGGCGGCACCGACACTGCAACGGTCACCATCACTATCACCGGCCAGAATGATGCTCCTGTCGCCCTTGCTGTAGCTGGCGCCGCAAACGAGGATGGCCCGGCTATCATCGTTGCCGCCGATTACAGTGACGATTTCGGTGATACGCATATTTTCAGTACCGACAGTACAACCACCCTGGGAACTGTAGTCAATAACGACGACGGCACCTTCAGTTACGATCCGAACGGACAGTTTGAATCACTGGCCGCCGGAGCAACCGCAACCGACTCCTTCACCTATACCGTTACCGATAACAACGGACTGAGTTCCACCCCTCAGACCGCGACCATCACGATCACCGGCCAGAATGATGCACCGACTGCTGTCAATCTTTCCACCGGCACCGTCAATGAGAACGCGACACCGGGCTCTGTCATCGCCATGCTTTCCGCGGCGGATGTTGATGCTGGAGACAACTTCACTTATGAGCTTGTTTCCGGAAACGGTACGAACGACGCCGACAATGGTCTGGTAAGCATTGTCGACAACGAACTTCGTGTTAACGGAAGCATCGACTTCGAGACCAACCCGAACCTTGCGATCAATATCCGGGTGACGGATAGTGGCGGACTAAGCCACACCGAGGCCCTGAATGTGGCAGTGAACGATATCAACGAGGCGCCGACCGATATCACCCTTTCCGGCAGCACCGTGAATGAGAATGCAGCGAACGGGACGGTTATCGGCACGCTTTCCGCGACAGATGTTGATGCGGGTGAATCTTTCACCTACTCACTCGCCTCCGGGGACGGCACGAACGACGCCGATAACGGTCTGGTAAGCATTGTCGGCAACGAACTTCGTGTTAACGGAAGCATCGACTTCGAGTCCAACCCGGACCTTGCGATCAACGTCCAGGTAACGGATGGTGGCGGGCTGATCCACACCGAGGCTTTTAATTTGACCGTGAACAACCTGGATGAAGAGAACCCCTGGGTTACAAACATTCAAATGACGGATACGGATCTTATAATCGGGGAACACTCGACAATTACGATTACCTTTAGCGAGGAGGTAACCAACTTCGAAGATGCTTTGGGAGACGATGTAACAGTTACGAGTGGGAGCCATGATGTCTTCACCAGTAGTGATGGTGGTATAACCTGGACCGCCACCTTCACGCCTTCTATCGAAACCGCCTCTACCGGCAACGTTATTACCATCGCCGGCAGCTATACAGATTTGGCAGGAAATGCCGGAACCGGTGCTGTCAGTTCAGATGCTCCTTTTGCCCTCACCTATTCGGTTGATACTGTAGCTCCGACATGTCATGTGAATCTTTATACGTCATCCGAGCTTAAATTAACTGGAGGTATACCGCCAACAACCCTGCCCGCCGGGGCCTACGACCCCGCCGGAGATGTTGCCGCCCATGAAGCCGCCGCAAGCCCAGCTGGCCAGGCAACGCGCGAAGTGATAACCGGCACATCCGGAACTGACACGATAGGCAACAATGGTTTATTCAGCGGTGATTCAACCCAATCAACCTGGGTGAAGAGGTTGCATTTCAACTTCAACAACTTCGCAGAAATCACATCCATAGTGTTGGTGGCGAGTCCGGAATGGAATCTTATCCCTGATTTCGCTCTTCAAGCAGGACCGGGAATAACAGTAAGCCAGACCGGTAACGAGTGGACATTTACCCCTGATGACATTACCGCATTGGTCGGTGGTTTCGATGTGGATGTTGTCTATACAGTTACTGATACCGGGTCAACAGAGTTCAGGGCCGATTTCACTGCGAATGGAACCGTTGTGGCTGGTGGCACCAGTTATCAGGCAACGGACAGCTTGTATCTAAGTTGGAAAGAAGCCACGGATGTGTCTGACTTTACAGTGCCCGACAATACCGACGGAACGCCTGTTGCCGTATTGCCGCGAGCTGGTCTCGGGATGGATATTGATGCCGGGGGGGGTGACGATACTGTAAATGCCGGAGCCGGGCATGATCATATTTGGGGTGGTGACGGCATTGATATTATTCATGGCGGCAAAGGAAATGACACCATTGAGGGGCAGGATGGGGACGACATTCTCTACGGTGATGAAGGAGATGATATCCTGCTCGGCGGCGCAGGCGCGGATCAACTCTATGGTGGCGCGGGCATCGATACAGCAACGTACAGCATGTCCGGACAGGGCGTCACTGCATCACTCACTCTTCCAGGAGATTTTACATTCGGTGACACTGTAATCCAGACATACGATGCAGCGGGAGACACATTCGATAGTATTGAAAATCTGACCGGTTCAGCAAACGATGATCATCTGATAGGTGATAATGGGATCAACACGCTAGTCGGTGGAGACGGGAATGATATTCTTGAAGGGCTGGGCGGTTTCGACGGTCTGAATGGCGACATTCTGGACGGCGGGGCAGGAATCGATACCGCCAGCTATAATCACGCCAGTTCCGGGGTCTTGGCTGCAATTAATCCAAATTTCGGAACATACACAGGGGATGCTCAGGGTGATACGCTTATCTCCATTGAAAACATTGAAGGATCATCCTTTGGCGACACCCTAGCCGGTGATGCCAGCAACAACACCCTGTCAGGTGGCACAGGTGATGACAACCTCTACGGCGGATGGGGAAATGACATCCTGTATGGCGGTGCTGATAATGATACACTTAATGGCAGTGTTGGGGATGATATCCTCTTTGGTGATAGCGGCAATGACACTCTAATTGGTGGTTCTGGCGGAGACGCCATGGATGGCGGCACCGGCACCGATACTGCGTCCTATGAAAATATAAGCACTGGGGTTGTTGCTTCACTCAACCCGGACAACTGGAGCCTCCAGGATTTGGTTCCTGGTGATGCCCAGGGAGACCGGTTCTTTAACATTGAAAACCTGACCGGTTCCGGGGGAAATGACCAGCTTTACGGTGACAGTTTTGACAACGTATTGGTGGGTGGGGCCGGTAATGACCGCCTCTACGGCGGCGCCGGCAACGACACCATCTTTGCCGATCAGGGTGTGGACCTTGAGGTGTCGGGAGATATCGGCAATGATATCTTCCATCTCTCGTCACAGTCTTTGCCTACTGCAACGGATGCGATTGACGGCGGAACCGATGCTAATGGCATGGATATAGACACGGTGGTGCTTCATGACCTGGCGGGAGGGGATTACGATTTAACGATCCTTGCCGATATTACGAAAAACGTGGAAACACTCGACATCAGCGGAGACGGCGTCAATACAAAGCTTATTATTACCAGCGCCGATATCCAGAGCATGGTCAATAACGGCAACGCTTCGGAGTTGACCATCAGAGTTGATGCCGGAGATACTCTCACCTTTTCCGCTGTCGGAGGCGAGGAGATGACTCCGGCATTTACTGGAACCGACGCCACCTACACAATTGATGACACCCCGGGAGCTGGTGGCACTGTTTTAGCGCAGATCATCTGGGATGTTGCTTAATCATGATGCATCACTTTCCCTGATGTAAGCTGAACCTGCAAAGCGACAAGCTCAGACCCTTACAGGACACAAATTCCTGTAAGGGTAGCGTTCTCAATCTGTCACAGGGAACTTCAAACTTTGACAGGCCTTGACAAATCTTTCTATCGCGGTAGAACCTCATCTGATGACCGAACCAGTTCACCCCACACCTCCTGAAGCGCCTGCGAAAACTCTTGCCGGACAAGCTGTGCTGCAGGCAGTTTCAGCGCTCTGCGGTCCTGATCGCGAACTGGCTTCCCGATGGCAAAAGGGGTTCAGACGCCTTGTTACTTCCGCTGACTGGCTTTCCGAAATCCCTAAGCTCGAACATGACGCTCTTTCCGCCCGCCATTTCAGCGGCCCATTGAAAGAGGTGTTCGGCATTCCCGGTAACCTCATTCTGCTGCGGGATGGAGACAACTCCTTTTCTCTCCTGTATCGCATTGAGCACCGCTGGCAATATCTGGCCGAAGATGGCTCACCGCTGCCTGAAAAGGTCAGTCCCGCTGATGAACAAAATGTCGAGGCGGTCGTCCTGAACATGGCGCCGAGCGAGGACAAGTCCGGAGGCTTCGCCTCCCTGTCGGCCTTGTGGCCGAAGCTCCGCGGTGCCTGGGCGGAAGTCGGGATCGCCAGTCTTTTCATCAACACCGGGCAGCTGCTGCTGCCGATTTTCGCCCTGCTGATCTATGACAAGATCGCCTTGAATGGCCTATTTGAAACTCTCTGGGCCCTCGTTTTCGGCATGGCGATCTACCTGGCAACCGATGCCGCGATGCGGCTCGTCCGCAGCTGGGTCACCGAACGGATCAGTGTCGACCTGACCCTGCAGAGCGATGAAAAACTCTGGTCGAGGATGGTTTCCCAGGTGGAGCTTCCCCCCGGCGGTTTCCCCCGCTTCCTGTCGAATTATCGGGATCTCACCCAGTCGCGCGATTTCGTCTCATCGAGCTATCTGCTGGCAATCGCCGATATCCCCTTTCTCGTTCTGTATCTGACGGTGATCGGGATCATCGCCTGGCAGATCATGGTTGTCGCCATGATCCTTGTCCTGCTCTTTACCGTGACCGGACTCCTGCTCCAGGCCCGGCAGACCAGATTGTCCAAGGAGGCCGAGCAGAAAAACACCCAGAAGCTCTCCTTCATGGGCGAGACCCTGAACTGTCTTGACGTCGTCCGGACCACCCCCGGCGCCGGATCCTTTCTGCGAAGCTGGCGCGTGTTGGCCGACCAGTCGACAGACCTTGACACCAGGAGGCGAATGGCCGCCCAGCAGACGATGGTCTTTGCCACAGTGATGCAAACGGTGACGACCGTTGTGGTTCTCACGGTCGGAGTCTATCTGATTCATGCCCAGCTCTTAAGTATCGGCAAACTGATTGCCTGCAACCTGTTGACCGGCCGGACCATGGCGCTGGTCTCCTCCCTGTTTTCGGTGACCGGGAAGTGGAAAGATTTCATCCGCGCTTCCGGAAGAATGGAAGAGAGCCTGGAGGATATTCGCGAACGGGAATGCACCCCCAGACCGGACATTGCAGGGAATATTTCCGTGATCAGCGTCGGCAAACATTATGAAGGCCGCCCGGCGGCGCTTGAGGGTGTCTCCTTTGCGGTTGCTCCCGGGGAGCGGATTGCCCTGCTCGGGCGACCCGGCGCCGGGAAATCAACCCTTTTGAGATGCCTTGGCGGACTGTGCCGTCCTGATACGGGCCAGATTCTTTTTGACGGCCTCGACCTGGATGATATTTCCCGTTTCGACCGGGTCAAGTGGCTGGCCTATAAGGCCCAGGACCCGGCGATCTTTGCCGGGACGCTTGAGAGTAACCTGCGTATTTCAGGGTGTACCGATGCCGCCCGCTTTGGAGAGGCGATCTGGGCCTCCGGCTTGGAGAACGAACTGAAAAGCGGGCGAATGTCCCTGGGGATGGATCTGGCCGAGCGGGGCAGCAATCTATCCGGCGGCCAGCGCCAGAAAGTAGCCCTGGCCCGGGTTTTTGCCCAGTCGAGCCGGATACTGCTCCTCGATGAGCCGACCCTCGGCCTCGACCCTGAAAGCGAGCGGCTCCTGGCCGAACGGCTGCCGAAACTTCTCGACCGTTCGGCAGTCCTGATCATGACCACCCACAGCCCGGTCATGCTGGCGATGGTCCGACGGATTATCGCGCTGGATGGCGGCCGTGTGGTGGCCGACGGTCCGCGGGAAAAACTGGTCACCCTTTCCCCCAAAAAAAGTGCAGGGGCATAACGTCCACTCGCCGTACCGGCACGAACTTTTGCGGAATGACCGGGGCCATGAATGAAATCGCCCCCCCTTTTTCCCATTCCGGAATCTTAACAAAAGAAAACCCCCGAATCCGTAAGAGGATTCGGGGGTTCATATAAAAAACATCCCCGGTATATCGCAGGGATGGGCGGGGATTACCTCTTTTTCTTCTTCAACCCCTTCATCACCTTTTTACCGAGCTTTGCGTACCTCTCATTCACTTCTTTGCGATCACCCGGATCATGGTCGCGAACTTCTCTTTTCCTGGTGCACTTCGAATGTTTCCTGAATTTTGTGCGCTCCTTCTTGAACTCCTTCATTTCCCGATCAACGACCATGACGGAATTGACGCCGGTAATGACCTCGCCATTATACTGATTGCCGGGATACTGATCACCGGTATACATATTGCCGGCAATGCTCAGTTTAAACTCGCCGAGCACTCCCAGCGGTTCGATCAGGGCGATCAGCGCCTGCCGGTCGAAGTTGACGGTGATGTCCACCAGACCATTCCCGTCGCTATCACCCACCCGTCCTCCACCATTGCTGTAAAGAGGCTCCGGCAAAGGCTCGGCCAGCGAATTGGCGGGGCTGATCATGGTGATGGCGACCGTCTTCGGATCAATAAACTCGGCGGAGTGAGGTAACGGCAGATCGATCACCGCCTTGAATTTCTTGCCATGGCTGCGCAGGTTCAGGGTGTAGGGGTAAAAATAGACATCGTCATGGATGCCGCCCGGTGGCTCGGCGACGATGATTTCGAAATCGGTGCCGTCAAAACCGCTCCACACCACTTTCCCCTGGTCGTTGATGTCCGGGACGGAGTCATAGTGGCCGGTATAGGACTCGCTCAATTTACTCACGGTGCCGGTGTCGGGCTCGAACAGGTAGACGCCGATATCCCCGCCGAAGGCGAACCAGGCGATCTCCCCGGCGGAATTGATCTGCGGGGTGACATCGTCAAAATCATTGTCGGTGAGCTGGGTGATGGTGTCACCGGAATAGGTGAAAATCTCCCAGTCATTGCCGTCAAAACTCTGCCAGGCGACGATCCCGGCGTCGTTAATCACCGGATTGTGGTCCTCTGCCGGAGTCGAGGTGATCTGGGTCGGAGTTGCATCCCCGGCCCGTTTCACCACCACGTCACACTGCGCCCCGTCGTAGGAGAGCCAGACCAGGTGACCGGTATTGCTGAGCTGCGGCGACCAGTCGAGCAGATCATCCTGGGTCACCTGGGTGATCCCGCCGCCGCCGATCCGGGTGTAGATGTCATAACTCAAGTCGGCCTGCAGATCACCGCGGCCGCGCCACATCAGATCCCCGTTGTCGTTGATCCTGATCTGCACGTCATTGGTGTCATTGTCGGTGACCTGGGTCTCCGTGCCGCCGGAGTACAGTTTGATCTCGTAGTCGTTGCCGTCAACATGGATCCAGGCGACCTCGCCGAGGTTGTTGATCCTCGGCCACGGCTCAAGCGGGGTCGGGGCCGAAATGTTTGAGGTGGTGCCGCCCGAATAGAGATTTACGTTCCAGGCCGAGCCGTCATAACTCATCCAGCTCACCTCACCGAGATCGTTGATGGTCGGCGAGCTGTCGTAATTCGAGTCGGCGGTGATCTGTTCGATCAGTCCGGAAGCGGCGCTCTTCAAGAATATTTCATAATCATAGCTTGAGGCGCCGGACGGTCGGCCCTGCCAGACGATATCCCCCGCATTGTTCATCTTGGGAAATTTATCGTGGTGGTCATTGAAAGAGGCCTGAGTGTTCGCGTAGCCTGAGCAGTTGGTGCCCAGAGCGCCGCAATCGTTGGTCACGACGAAAGGATCATTGACCGACCAGTCGGCCTGGGCGGACAAGGCAAAGGCAAGTCCTGAGCAGAAGGCCACAGAAGACAGAAGCAAAGACAATTTTCTTTTCTTGTTCAGTGCACGCATCACACACCCCCGTTTCCACATTGTTCATTTTATTTCAACTCATGTGAACAGCCGGGCCGATTGCCCAAACCGCTCCCAAACTCCCCTGCAGGACACTCTAACCGACAACACGGGTTTTTAGAAACTTTTTTTCGGGAGAATCCCCGCTTCAGGTCTTTCATTTTCCAAAAACCGGGCAGGTTATTGAAGCTCCCCGCGGCAGATAGCAAACGGAGTGCGACTTCGAGCCACGGGGAATCTCCGTACGGAAGGTTTACTTACATCAGATTCGCACACTAACCCCGCAGCAGGTAAGGGAGCCTGCGACACTCCGAGCTGCGGGGAATGCGTTTCGTTATGCATGTTCACAATATTTACAGGGTATTCTTCAAGGTGTATGAATATCCATACTCCTCACGTATCATGATGATATCATTAGACAAAACTCCAGATTTCACCATTCTTCCCATTTTCAACTGTAGTAAATACCAGTCACTTTCCAACTTATCGGAATGACATCCCGCCCTTCTCACGCCAGCTTTTCATCGCCACAACAAGATCTTAAGCTGATTGCCCGGCCATTGGCACTCTCCTTGCTTTAACTGCCGCTGGTTAACAAAAATTTACTTGTGCTTGTAACAGTTCGACTCGGCCCGGATGGTCTGATGGTCGAAGCAAGGATGAAATTTTTGTCACTTCATAATGGTGACGACAACAGGAGGTATGATTTGAACAGCAAGATCGGTACATATCTATGCGGACTCTGGGTGATGTTCCTGCTGGCGGGTTGCGGCGGCTCGTCCGGGGGGGGAGAGTATTACAGTACCAGTTCAACCGGGGTTGCGGTCGATCCGTATATCGTCGGCGCGGTCTTCCAGGAGGTATCCGGTGACGGAATGACCGTCCTGCAAAGACAATCCGGTCCATCGGATGAATCCGGGGTATTCCGCTTTCCCAAAGCCCTTACCCCCGGCTCAATCGTTGAGATGAAGGTTTCCAACCGGGGCCTGCATGGCGGCGCCCCCTACCAGGGGATGTTGCGGCGCAGGATCACCACCAGCGACCGGTCATCGGTGAATGTCACTCCGCTTACAACCCTTCTGACAAACGGGACGACGGAAGATGATCTTCTGTTCATCCTGAATGAGGCCGGATTTCCCGGAATTTCAGCGGCGGACTTGTATGAAAATCCCATGACCCGTCCCCAGGGAGGCGGCAGACAGGACCTGCAGAACATGACTTCCGGGGTGGACGACAGCATGCTGACCCTGCTCCAGGCCAATATGGCCGTCAACGACTACATGGAAATAACCGGAAATTTTCAGGTTACCGGCAATGATCTGCAGAGAACCAGTCAGGCGACGATATTGAACAGCGTGTCCAATGCGTTACGGAGCAGACTCAATGCGGCGGAGTACAACCGGATTAAAAATGAACTTGCGCAGGACCCCCAGTTGACCGGGCAACCCACCCTGGGTGACATGATCATGGCTGTTCTGCAGCAGCAGCAAACGCTGGTGGCATCAACCAAAGAAGATATGTCGGTTCGCGGCACCTTTGATCCTGGTCTGGTGAACCAGACGGTTACCGACGGGAAGGCCCAGCTGGTCGCGATGGTTAAGGAGCAGCATCAGCTCGGCACGCAACCGCCCGCCGGCAGCGGAGTGACCCTTTATGCCGACTACTGTGCAATGTGCCACAACGCGCTCTCCTCAAGCAGCAAAAAAAATCGGACCAGCGCCCAGATCCAGGCCGCGATCACCAACAACATCGGCGGGATGGGATATCTCTCCACCCTGACAGCCTCGGAAATCCAGGCAATCACCGATGTGCTGACGACCAACCAGCCGCCGCCAACCACCCCTGCCGACGGAGCGACCCTCTATTCCGGCAATTGCGCGGGCTGCCACGGCCAACTGGCAGCAACCGGCAAACCGGGGCGGACCGCTGCCCAGATCCAGGCCGCCATCGATAACAATATCGGCAACATGGGCTATCTCAATACCCTGACTACCGTCGAGGTTCAGGCGATCGCCGATGCGCTGCCCGCAGCCCAGCCGCCCGATCCGACAACTCCGCCGGACGGCGTTGCTCTTTACAACAGTGAATGTGCCGGTTGTCACAGCCCATTGGCCAATACCGGTAAACCGGGGCGGACCGCCGCCCAGATCCAGGCCGCCATCAATAACAATGTCGGCAGCATGGGCTATCTCAACACTCTGACGACCGTCGAAGTGCAGGCGATCGCCGATGCGCTGCCCGCAGCCCAGCCGCCGGATCCGACAACTCCGCCGGACGGCACTGCCCTTTACGCCGGCAATTGTGCCGGGTGTCACGGCTCGTTGGCCAATACCACCAAACCGGGTCGGACCGCCGCCCAGATCCAGGCCGCCATCAATAACAATGTCGGCAGCATGGGCTATCTCAACACTCTCAGCACCGCGGAAGTGCAGGCGATCGCCGATGTTCTGCCGCCGGCGACTACTCCGGGGCCGGATTACGGTGATTGCACCGCCTGTCATGGCCAGCCGCCGTCCGGAAACAGCTATCCGAACACCGCCGGTGCGCATGCGGTTCACACCAGCCTGCCGTCCGTCAATAACGACTGTACCACCTGCCATGTCGGCGCGGCCCACAACGGTCAGCTTGACCTCGGCTTCCCGGCTTCCTACAACGCCAGGAGCGGCACGGCAACCGACAACAGCAACGGAACCTGCTCAAGCATCAGTTGTCATGGCGGGATCACAACCCCTGTCTGGGCGACCGGCTCCATTACGGTCAACACCCAGTGCACCTCATGCCACAGCTCGGGTACCAGCCAGTACAACGACTACAGCTCAGGCCAGCACAACAAGCATATGAGCAAGGGATACAGTTGCACGGTCTGTCACAACACCACCAAATTACAGGTGGGTCATTTCAGCAACCTGGCCACAACCGCCTTCGAGCAGAGCGCGGCAAGTACTATCGGTGGCGGCTCCACCAGTGTGGGCCTCTATCAGAGCGGGAGCTGCTCAAGCATCAACTGTCACGGTTCAAAACGCTGGTAATTCATCCTCCCGGCGATAAAAAGGCCGGCCGGGGTTCTTAGCAAGCTCCCCGGTCGGCCCATCTCCACAAAAAACCCGACATGCCAGGCAGGGCATGCCGGGTTTCTTTTATTCGCGATGATAATGACACCCCGGATCAGGCATGCGGCACGTAACGCACGTTTAATCAAGGTGACGAATACCGGAAAAGCTACAGGTTTTTGAACGGAGTGAGCTCTTCCTCTTCCGGGAGCCATTCCGTATCACTCTTGACAATCTTGTCGGTATATTCGGCAAGCCTGATTGCGTTTTTTAAAGCCTTCTTCAGAAAATCTTTTTCATTCTCATCGTCAACCCGCCCGCATTGAATATATCCTGCGAATATCGTTGCGGCCATCTGAGCAACCACGGATTCACTATGCTGCAATTGAAGATAACTATGCTTGGTCATTTCCCCTCCCTTCCGTCAAGTCTTGTGCCCGGCCTTATTTTTCCGTTTTCCGGTTTTCTTTACTCCATTCCCGTAAAACAATCGTGACGGGTCTGTTCGTTACCAGGTGCCCGGAGAGTACCGCCGGTGCATAACCGACCCTTGAGACCTCAATGCTGCCAATTTCCTTTAACGGAAGGTATTTCGCGGCATATCCCGATTCGTTCGAATAGAGCGTAATATCTGCTGCCCGAGAAGACCTGGAAATAACAATCTCCGCCCGGCTTATCGGCCTGTTGCTTCTGTCGCGTACAGAGATTTCAACTTTCGTATAACGCTGCAAGAACAGTACTGCCGCAACCACTCCCAGCAGAATTACGGCGACGACAACAAGTATGATCTTTTTTGAAGGTTTCATGGAAGGTTACCTACATCAGATTCGCAAATGTATACCCCCTTAAGGGGTGCTAACTCCGCAACAGATAGCGAACATGGTGAGACTCCGATAACCAGCAAACGGTCACGGTCTGACAGGTCGGGAGACTATCTAAATATTGGATATGACTTAGCCCCCTCTTTTTGATGGTAAAAAGAACACTCCAAGCAACAAAACGCATGCTTTCGAGATACAAATCAAATAAATTCAGGTGGTTATCCTGTCCAGACCCCGTTGTGATATCGATATGAATGTTCCCGCCACCACCGGGAACATCTTCAGCAGCCGTTTAATTTTTTGTTCCAGATTCCTTTTTTTACCAATGATATTTACAAGCTACTCGTAAATATCATTGGTATCAAGCAACTAGACAAAGGTCAATAGCGGCCCCCTTTCTGAGATGAGAATTCAGGATAAACCGTCCCCGAAATTGATTATGCCCTTGCCTTTTCGTACGAGATGCCGTACGTTTTGTCCAGGAGGTAACATATTATGACAACAATTACTATTTCCGAAGCAAGAGCTAAATTATATGGGCTGGTGGACGAAGTCGCTTCCGAACACAAGCCGGTTACAATTAAGGGCAAGAGGGCAAGTGCGGTATTAGTGTCGGAAAATGACTGGGAAGCAATTCAAGAAACTCTTTTTCTTACTTCAATCCCAGGCATGAGAGAATCCATAAAAGAAGGATTGGAAACCCCGGTAAAGGAATGCTCTGAGGAGTTAAATTGGTGAGCTGGAAAATTGTGTTCACCAAAATGGCTCAAAAAGATGCAAAAAAAATCAAAAGAGCCGGGTTGAAATTAAAGGTGGAAGAACTGCTTTCCGTCATCAAAGAAAACCCCTTCCAAAACCCACCCTCATACGAAAAACTTGTTGGAGACCTATCCGGTGCCTACTCCCGCAGGATTAATTTTCAACACAGACTGATATATCAAATTATTGCCGAAGAAAAGGTCGTAAAGGTTATTCGCATGTGGACACACTACGAATAACTCTTTGAAATAAAAAGAAAACTGTTAATCGAGTAGCCGGGTGGGCACCCCTTATCACCATCAGACAACATCTGAACAAATACACCGATAAAGAACCAAAGAAGCAAAACAGACAAAAAATTAATACACGAATCTTATAATTCAAGACCTGACCCGCGACACAAAAATTTGAGCCTACTCCTAGTCGATCCTATTGATATTAATCAATTTTTCAAAACAAAAGCCAAAAGCGGACTTGACCCCTTTCCACGCTAACCTATTTTGTAACTTTTCTTAGAGGTTCTAACGTAAGCTCGGTCGAGAGTTTTGAGTACTTCCTCCCGGCCATCCGGGTGTTTCTTTACGATTTTCTTTCCGGACTGATAAGTAATTGCAACACCGGATTGTCTGGTTTTCTTCACAGCCTCGGTCGTGGCTTTACGAGCGCTCTCGATTAATCTTTTTTTGGGAATATCACTGCGCATATTTGTATCCTGGATTTAATATTTTTTATACACCCAACACCAAAGCATTCTAGCCAATATATTCAATGTTGGCAATAAAACAAGGCAGTCACGCAGTATCATCGTCTTCCCTGGTCATTTGACATATATTCAGGGGTTTTCCGTTTTAATCTCGTTATACCAATATGCCGGAGTACCATAATTATCCAGATAATTTTCAAAACTGTGACTGTCCAAAACCGGGACTGCCCCAGTTTTGCACAATAAATCACCCATTAGGAAAACAATTCAAAAATTTGAGCCTACCCCTAGTCGATCCTATTGATATTAATCAGTTTTTCAAAACAAAAGCCAAAAGCGGACTTGACCCCTTTCACTTTCACTTATCACCATCAGACACCATCTGAACAAATACACCGATAAAGAACCAAAGAAGCAAAACAGACAAAAAATTAATACACGAATCTTATAATTCAAGACCTGACCCTCGACATGACCCTCGACACAACTCAAGCTGAAAATCGGCAGAAAAACTCCACGGCAGAATATGATTTCAGATTTGACCAGTGGCTCCAGAGCGAACAAGCCCGGCTGTCTCGTGGCATGCTTGCCTCGGCAAATGCTAAGGGGACTAAACTGTTACTAAAAAAGTCACTCTAAGAATTTGGCTGGGGTTCAAATCTTTATTCGTCCATTAACGCATAATCAATTGAAATTACTCACGAATGAACCACAAAAGTCAAAAGCGGTCTTGCTCCCTCGCATATCACTCTTGACAACATGTCGGCCCTTTTAGTGGATAACCCCGTCACGTCATATAAGACGTGTATACGGCAAATTATGCCGGAAGCATTCCAGCTATAATTGACAGCGTTTTAGTACTGTCCTGCACCATTTTGCTGATCAGTTGGCGGTAGATTCCTAGGTAGCTGTCGTAAGAGATTTTATACCTGTGGGGCGGAACTTTAATTTCAGAGGTATCGCTGAAACGATTGCCCAATATCCCGTAATGACCGAACCCGTGTTTGCTCTCCTCATCGTCGAGACTCTGATCGTTTTTCTTCCAGAAAAAATCGAAGCCAATTTTCTTCGGTTGTCCGTCAATCATGCAATCGATCTTGGACTGATTTCCCTCGAAAAGTAAGGTTAGAGTATTTTCGGCGGAAAGCACATAGTTCTCCTGAAGGGAAAGCCCACTATCGTTTACAAGATTATTCAACGTGGGCTTATCGTAAACAATGTCAATCAACACCTCTTTAATTACCGCGGCTGAAAACTCTTCGAATGCATCCTTGGTGTTGTCGGCGCCCTCTTCGATGTCAATGAACGGACCATGAAAAATCGGTACTACATGCGACGGAGTGCTCATGTCCTGGATATGATGGAGAATTCGCCCGACCCAAAGGAACATCTCCTCGGTATTTCCATTGACTATTTCCGTTTTCAGTTGGGCGACTAAATGAGAGAAAATCTCATCGGAGGTTGGCGTATAGGTTATCGGAAATCCGAACAACTTTCCTTTGAACGGTATCAGAAAGTCGTTTTCCTTATAAAAGTGCCAATTTTTTGCACGGGTGATGAGCGGGCTCGTATCCGCATCACTTGAGCCCATTCTCACCGACCACTTGTTATGCTGCAAATCCTCCGCAAGATTGTTCTGACAATTATCGAGATAAATCTGTATGGCCTTTTTGGTTATTTTCTGATGACATTTGGGCTTCATGACTTGCGATCCTTTCCTTGAAATTAATGTTGATATATTCAGTTAGATTCGAGATCCTAGGACAATCTCGGACACAAAACTGGCAACTGCCTTCGCCGGGGCTCATGGCTGAATGCTCTTGGGCAAGACGCGCTGCCCACAAAACGGTGCCCGCGACATCTATCACAAGAGCTTGTTCAGAAGCAAATCCCTAACTTCCGCCTGCTCGAAGTAGTTGGTGTGCAGAACCGTAGATTGGCCAGTATTGCTATCCCCGTAATCCATGCCGCGGTTAACCGGAACTTTCCCGGAAAGATACGGATCGAAAGTCATGGCACCTTTGAATGGTACAACCAGGTCGTTAGGTTCTTGTATGTAACTGTCTGCTAGAGTATCCAGAGTGGAACGCACCGATATTCCTTTTTCGTCGAAGTTAGCCCGCACATAACAGTACTCTTGGGCCGGTGTGCAGTATGGTCCGTTTAGCCTCTGATAGAATTTACTGCCGGGTGTCAGGTCACGCAGGCTCGGGATATTGAATACCCCATGCAGGAGTACTTTCAGTACCCCTACAATAACTTTAATGCTGACTCCGGAGCCATTTCCTACCAAGCTGTACAAGCCATTAAAGACGTTGATTAGATCCACCAGGCGATCGGGATTAGCCAGCGGTGATCCTTGGTTGGCTCCTGCCACGAAGATGACTTCGTTTACTGTCCTCAGTTTCTTTTCCCGTAAGTTTTTCAGGGCCGGATCTTCCAGGATGGCCCGGGTCACAGCCCCGCCGCGACTGTGACATACGATGTGAACATCCATATCATCAGGCAAGGCGTTCAGCAAGTCGATGGCGTTTTTGGTCATGGTCTTGGAAACTGTCCAGTGATCCCAACCAATCAGTCGTCCGTTGTATTTGTCCGACAGTTGTTGCAGGACGCTATTTCCTCCTTTCCCCAAAGCGTGAAACGCCCCTTCAATGGAACTTAGTATACCGTGAATGAACAGTACTGTTTTCTCTCCAGACATGGTTGCAAGGTCATCAGGTGTCAGCACAGGGAAATCAGGGTCGGCCAGAGACCTGAACTGCTCATCTTTAACGTGTGACTCGATTTTATTGGCGATATAATTTGTAAGTGTGGTTATTGGTGCCTGCAAAAGTTCATCAACGATCCTGACCTTGAAGAAACGGACCACTGTTTTGAGAGGGTCAAAGAGAGTAATAGCCATTTTCCCCTGGAAATTCCCTCCATATTCACCGTGGCTTATTGGGATGATAAACCGCGAATACCCGGTTCGTGCCGATTCCAACAGTGTGTGCGCTCCTCTTGGTTGGTCTGTAGATTCCGGTAGATGAAACTGTACTATGCCACGATCAATCTTCATCGCTACCAACAACATGTCGTTGGGAGAGGGCACATCCACCTGCACTACCGGTCGGGATTCGGATAAAAATCCTTGCCCGGAAAATTCCTCTCTTGTGTCTAGGGGGATGTCCAGGTGATGTTCAAAGCCCGCTTCGGCCATGGCCTCCTGGAACGGTTCACCAAGTTGCTCGGGGGAAAGAGCGACAAACAGCCTACGTTCAATTGCTTCTGTGGGGACTTTTGGGTTGACGTCCATCGAAAAACCGAACGTGCGCACATAGACATTGCCGATTGGTAATTCGAAAACCCGTTGTCCCTCTCCTGGATTAATGATCATTTTTCACCTCTTGTTTTTTCATTTATGCTGTTGGCATAATTATCCGGCATATCTCGAATACCTCCTAAGCAAGAACACGCAAGGGGGCATCCATTAAAAGGCCCTTATCAAGAAATAGTCTGATCAGCTACTTCCGTAAAATCCACTTCGGAAAAGGGAGTCTGGTTGAGACTTTTATTCAAGTTAGCCGCTAAGCGGCATATATCCTTCCTCCTGATTCTCCAACAATCCGAACATTTTTTGATTACAAATCTCTTAAAGCAATCAAGGAACAACGTTCCTTGCACTTTTCGAATCAGTGGTCCTTCTCGGTTGTTTTGTGTCTAAGTGCTATAGATCAAAGGAAAATGTCAAAATCTCAAGCCAAGCACGCTCCAAGAGAAAATGGGCACCTCTGACACCACAGAGAACAAACCGAACTCATTCTAATATCCACTGCTAATTACGGATAACTAGTCTTTAGTTTTAAAAGCTAAATAGGGTCAAATCCATTGCTAAAAACACTTGATAACGAACCACATCATAATCATCACCACTTTCACCCCTGATTAAATCAGGGGTAGCCGATGCGCCACCTCCGACAGTAATTGGGGTATCTTTTATTGATACAGTCAGATATAAGCCAGGTGAAAACACCTGCTTAAAATCCGTATTTATTTCACTTTCTTTGTCGGAATCACGTATTGCCACCAATTGCCCAAGATCTAACAGTGATCCATAAATTCCAAAACTCCCTATCCACTTATCCACTTCCCACGTTTGATGAATTCCAACTGGTGCAAAAATCCCATAAGCTTCATGCTCATCATCCATAGCGTTATCAACTTTTTCATCACTATACTGAAAACCCATAAAAGCTGTTATAGAGGTCATTGTTCGTTTTTGCTTCATCCGGTAACTCCCAACTGGAGAAGCCAATGTTTCAAGAGTTCGAGCAACCTCATCAGCAGTCTTCGCAGATGCAACACTCGCCAACATAGGCAGATATTTAAGCTTAATTTCCACATTAAACTCATCACATATATTGAAGAAAGCCATAACCATTAGTGAGGCCTCCTGATCAAAATATGCCTCACTAAATTGTTTCATATACTGAACAACAATTTTGATTTTTCTATTGGTTGCCGAGACGTCATCAATTTCACTATGAATTTCCAAAAGCAAATTTACAATCTGCGAAATTGCCTTCAAACGTTGCCCAATACGTATTTTTTCACTCCCCTCAAGATCAACAGTCTTACTATCTAAATCTATGATCTGGTAAATTGAGGCAACAGATTTAATATAATAATTCCACCGCTTAACAGATTCTACAGGAAAACCAGGAGGTGCAGTCGGGTAAGTAGTAATCTTTCCATCAGTTATCACTAATTCGCTGTCAATGTGCAAAATCACTTGTGCTGCTTTATGAAAAGGACTACCAACAATTTTTTCATCTTGGCTCATGGCTATACCACGAGCAATTGCCATTGCGTCATTCCCTGCTCGTGACATATTATACATTTCATAAAGAACTAATATGGTGTCCAACTCATCCTTTCTATCAGACGATAATACCCCCCGAGCATACTCAACAAAACTCACAGGAAGCTTTTTGATATCTTTCATTGCTGCTTCCTGGAGATAGGCGGAATAGCCCGCTAAAGGGAGTTGAGAGTCATCAATATCACTCAAAGCTTTACAAAAATTTGTAACATATTTCTTTTCACCATTTTCAGCGTCACACAACTTTGTCTTCATCTGGTCCTGAAAATATACACTAGCCTCAGCTTTTGCACGACTTATAACAAAGTCAGTGAGTCCAATTATCAAGCGCTCTTCAAGTGGAAGTAATCCATCAACCCCTTGAACTTCTAATGGGTTGACATTCCCAGACAGGCCCACCCTTTCGCCCTTTATAAAATCAATGCAGACGCTTTCGTCAGAGTCAGATATTTGATTATTCAAACATTTAGACGCCATGGCTAAATGTTGATCAGTTAGATTAACTGTTTTTGACTTTATGATTGGGGACATTAGCACGACAGACGCATAAGATTGACCAAAAGTCGACAATATTAACACCAAAAGAAGAAAGACTACCCTCATACCAAAACTCCTTAACTATTTATTTAAACATCTTCATCAAATACTGAATTCAGATCGTAAGTTCGCCTATGATTTGATCATATTAATGGCACATGTCTGGACTTGACTTTTTGACATTCTATCCAATCTGCACCAAGCCGACTCAATCTAACCGACAAAAAGAGTTTGTAAATAAAATTTGTAGAAAATATTGTTTCTGGGGGATTTCCTAGATAATGGCAAACTTACGTTCGCCTATATGAAAGAATAAAACTGGTAATTTGAGGGCATTGAGCATCGGAACTCCACGCTCTATTTTGGAGTTAGCAAAAATCTTTCCTGTTCAGCAGTTGAATGATTTTATGTTTCGTAGTTCGGTTCCACCGGCAGGTTGCCAGGGCGGTAATCGGCCATTTGTTGCATGCGTTCCCTGGTAGAGGGATGTACGGCTGCGGATTTGGCTATTGTGCGGTTCTGGGTGCCGAAGGCTTTCCAGATTCCGTCGTAGGAATTGTGCAATGTGCCGCAGGGGTCTTTTGCAAGTTGCTTTACGGAACTGGCCTTACACCGCAGTCCATGGTTGTAGGCATGGTCGATCATCCATTGCAGGGCGATGTCCGACAGGCCGCATTCGTTGTAGCCGCCGCCGACATCGGAATGGACCCCGGGAAACCAGGTCTGGGTGACCCGCGGATCGTTGTCCCATTCCAGCACCGGGAAAAACTTTCTTTTTTCGTCTATCGCCATGGCGTGATAGCCGGCAACAACGCATTCGGGAAGCTTGAGGTCGTTGAAATCCTCATCGGTGGTGGTTTTCACCGTGTCCCAGACACCGAGCATTTCCACCTGAATGTCGAATAAGCGTCCGCTTTTCTTAAGTTCTTCAGTGCTCTTTACATCACGCCTTAAATAGAGTTGCCAGGCAAGATCAACATCAGCGGCTTTTTCCGTTACCCCGCTATGCGAAATCAGTCCAGCCAACCGCCGGGCGGCATAGGAGCCCCTGCTGAAGCCAAAGATAAAGACCTTGTTCTCTTCTCTTTTCCAGTCGGGGTCAGCGAACCGTTTTCTTAAAAACCGATATGCCCCGAGAATCTGCCGATCAAGGCCCTTGCCGTATATGCCGCCGGGTAAGGCTTCCCAGTAAGCGGTGCCCACGCCTTCTTCATAATGAGTGATCTGGTTCTTCGCCGTGCAGGCGTCCAGTAGCTTCACAACATTGGTCACCGCCGACTCGTCGGTATCGTTCCAGGTTCCATCACAGCCGATGATCAAGTTTCTGGTTGCCACGGTACCACCTCCTTCAAACTCGGTTATTGACCTGGTCGATACTCTTCTTCGTCATCCGCCTGAGCAGGTGTGCCGTCGCACCACCATTCAGCGGTCTGCGGCACATAGAGCCCCAGTGAAACGATCGACACCAGGGCATAGACCGCATTGGTGTGATAGCGCACCCGGTACAACCCCCTGCCGTTATCACACTTCTCAACCGGAGGTTCCGACCAGATATGGTTGAAATATGTCCCATGTTTGGTATGGGTCCCGGTTTTGGATTGCGGTGTTTTCTGGCCAGCACCTTCAATCGTCATCGTAGCACATCCGGAGATGCCCGCAATCAAACAACATGCCAAAACCACCATGATAGTTTTTGTCATAGTCTTTACTCCTCTGTTTTCCTAACAACCAATCAATCTAACCGGTAAACGGTGTTTGTAAACAAGAATTCTGAAAACAATAGTGCGTTGGGGGAATGGATGAACAGGGAGCAATACAATCAGGGCGAAGAGTTATAGAAGTTAAAGAGGTTGAAAGCGGCCCCCCCCCACAGCTAGCGCACTGCGGCGCCGAAGTGAGGTGTGAAATACTGGCCGATGAGATTCCAGCCGAGATAAATCAGAAGTCCGCCGAGGATGAAGGCTGCGATGATGGCGAGCCAGATGCGCTGGTCTTCACTGAACCGGCCGGGCCGGAGCTTCTCGATCCAGGCTTCCAACCGCATCGCGATAAAAATCCAGACGCCGAATCCGACCACCACGAACAGCCAGGCGATGGTGTCCATGGCAGGAAAGACATCCCCGACCTTGGCCGCTACCAGCGCCGCCATGAATAATAACGTGATCAGAATTCCGATCGATTTCAGCAACAACTTCATGGACACCACTCCTGTTACCGGCAATTTTTCAAGTATTGCTCCGCCGATTCTCAGACCCCGGAGATTTTTGCGAGCACCAGGGTCGCCAGCGAGAAAACCAGAAAGAACCCGCACATGTCCGTTACCGTGGTGAGAACAGGGCTTGCCACCAGGGCCGGATCGAGTTTGAATTTTTTCAGAAGGAGCGGCAGGATTCCTCCGAAACAGACGGCGATGACCGTGTTCAGCATCAGGGCGCCGCCGACCACAAGGCCGAGATAGAGATTTCCTTTCCACAAAAAGGCGATCACGCCAAGCAGCGCCCCCAGTGCGATGCCGTTGATGAAGCCAAGCCCTATTTCCTTGGCAAAGACCCGCAGAAACTCCTGCTTTTTCAGCAGTCCCAGGGTGAGCTCCCGCATACTGACCGCCACCGCCTGGTTGCCGGAACAGCCGCTCATATCGCTGATCATCGGCAGGAAGATAGCCAGGGCGATCGCGGAAGCGAGGGTATCCTGATACAAAGCGATAATGCTTGCCGCCATGATATTCAGAAAAATATTGATGGAGAGCCATGAAAGCCTGCGGCCGCTTCGGGTCAGGAGCGGCATGGTGCGGAACTCCTCACCGCCGACGATACCGCTGAAGCCTAAAAACTGATGCACCGACTTTTTATTGAATGCTTCTTCTACCGCAACCGGCCTGAGCACCCCGGCCAGAACACCATCCTCGTCAACCACCGGGACGCCGAAGAATTTATGCTCCTGAAAAAACTCGCCGAGGGTCTTGATCGTGTCGGTCACCCTGACATGCAGCGGGTCTCTGATCATCAGCTCCTCCAGCAGGGCCGAGTGCAAGGCGAACAGGAGGTCATGGACCCGCAGAACCCCGACCAGCATGCCTGTATCGTCAACCACATAAATATATTGCACGTTGTACTTGTGATACCGCTCCTTGTTGCTCTGCAGATCGGCCAGTACCGAGCCGATGGTCGCTTTGTCATTGTAAGCCAGAAATTCGCTCATCATCAGCGCCCCGGCGGTATCCTGCGGATATGAGAGCATTTTCCTTGCCTCATCGGCCTGCTCCGGCTCCATCACGTGCAGGATCGCCTCGACCTCCTCCCCCTCCATCTCGGAAAGCAGCTCGTTCTTTCTTGAATTGGGGAGTTCCTCCATGAAGGAAATAGCCTGCTCCGGCGGGAGGTCCTCGATGATGTCGGCCAGCTGTTCGGTCGGGATATCTTCCATGACATCCGCCGCATCGGATGGATCGAGAATGGTGATCAGCATCTTCTGTTCGGCCGGATGCAGACGCGAAACAATCAGGGCGGTTTCGCTCATCGACAACCGGTCAAAGAACCGGCGGATTCCGTCCTGGTCCTCGCCGGCCAGCATCTCCCGCAGAAAGCGCGTCCTTGATTTCGTAGTAGATTTCTCAGCCATATCAGGTCCTGATCTCAAGTATGAAAGAGGGTTTCCGGGGAAAGTCCGGGGGGAAGATCATTCTTCGTAGAAATCACATACAACAAACTGATATCATTGACAAAAACAACAATCACGCCATTGTCTCCCCTAACGCTTCGACCAATCTCAAAAGTTCTGCCCGCTGCAACGTCGAGAGATCACGGAACGGCGAATTGTCGTAGGTGGTATCACGGTTTTCCACGACCAGGACCATGGCGTCCTCGCTCAAGGTGTGGTGGTGCCAGACGGCCCGTTTAACATTATAGAGTTTATGGGGTTCAAGCGGCTGGGCGTGGATTCCGGTGACCTCTTCATCCCCTTCGCCCACGAAAAGAATGGCGCTGCCTTTCAGCAGGACAAAGACCTCGTCGGTTTCATTATGGCGCTGCATCCGGGTGATGTTTTCCGGTCGCAGATCTTCGGCGTAATTCAAGACAGCCACCCGCCAGCTCTCGAAATCCACCAACGGCCGATAACCCGGGCCATTGTGCTGCCGGACTTCCAGCAATTCTTCACTGATCACCATCTGCGGAATCACTCCAGTTCTTTCGGTTTTGCAGCTCCTACAAACTGCCCCTCAAGCCAGTACCCCTGCTCGACGATCGTGCCGTTGTCCATCCTGGTCCCGTAGCCATGGGGCATTCCGTTGTGCCATTGCCCCTCATAACTGGTGCCGATGGGGTGGCTCTCCCTGCCCTGCCCTTCCGGTTTGCCGTTCCGCCACTCTCCCACATACACCCGACCGTCAGGCAGGGAGAAGGTTCCCCGGCCGTGCGGCATTCCATTTTGGTACTCACCTTCGTAGGTGGTGCCGAGTTCCAGGGTCATCCTGCCCTTGCCGTGCTCCTTGCCGTTTTGCCAGTCGCCGGTGTACTTCATTCCGGTCTGGTATTCGAAGGTCCCGAGGCCGTTCTCGCAATCACCTTCCCGGCAGACCCCGGCCTTGGCAAAGGCTCCGGTCGGCAGTAAAACCACCAGTAACAATCCTGCAATTATGATCTTTTTCAAGAAGTCTCCTTAATAGTCAGAACTATGGTTACAATCGTTGCCTCCGATAATTCCCGCAATCTAGCCGACCCACTAAGTTAATAGAAAT